>DASQPR010000103.1:0-4927 GCA_035643815.1 Micromonosporaceae bacterium
GAACCTGCGTCTGGTCGTCTCGCTCGCCAAGCGCTACACCGGCCGCGGCATGGCCTTCCTCGACCTCATCCAAGAAGGCAACCTCGGCCTCATCCGCGCCGTGGAAAAGTTCGACTACACCAAGGGCTACAAGTTCTCCACGTACGCCACCTGGTGGATCCGGCAGGCGATCACCCGCGCGATGGCCGACCAGGCCCGCACCATCCGCATCCCGGTGCACATGGTCGAGGTCATCAACAAGCTCGGCCGCATCCAGCGCGAACTCCTGCAGGATCTGGGCCGCGAGCCCACGCCCGAAGAGCTCGCCAAGGAAATGGACATCACGCCCGAGAAGGTGCTGGAGATCCAGCAGTACGCACGCGAGCCGATCTCGCTCGATCAGACGATCGGCGACGAGGGCGACAGCCAGCTCGGTGACTTCATCGAGGACTCCGAGGCGGTCGTGGCGGTCGACGCCGTATCGTTCTCGCTCCTCCAGGACCAGCTCCAGCAGGTGCTGCAGACACTGTCCGAGCGCGAGGCGGGCGTCGTACGGCTCCGGTTCGGTCTGACCGATGGCCAGCCGCGCACGCTCGACGAGATCGGCCAGGTCTATGGCGTGACCCGGGAGCGCATCCGTCAGATCGAGTCGAAGACGATGTCGAAGCTGCGCCACCCGTCGCGCTCCCAGGTGCTGCGGGACTATCTCGACTAGCCACCACCGGGCCGATTTCGGTCCGTACGTGACCCGGCCGGCCGACGAGATCATCGTCGAGCCGGCCGGATTCGTTGTGGCCCAGGTCATCCGGCCGCACGACTTCGATCAGCAGAAGCGCGACCGTACGGCGGAACAAGATCGACCACGACCCGCCCGGCATTCATCTGTCCGCGAAATTCGGGTGTGCCTCGCCCTGGTATGGCCGGATTCGGGTTGTTATCTCGGCGTTGCCGAGTCGTGACCGATGGCGGGGCAGGATGGAGCCAAGGCACACTGATGGCTGGCACGGGAGGCCAACAGTTTCCTGGTGCCGGCGCCGATTTGGGGCAACCCGATCGGGGTAGATGTAGCAAGCACAATGTCGGCGGCTCAGCGAACCACCGACTGAGTGACCCGAGGGGCGAATGATCTCCCCGAGGTTGGCCGTTTGTGACCTCGGTCCCCCGAGGTCAGAACGGGAACGCCCGGCCCATGCCGGACGTTGCAGCATTACGTGAGCAACGACTTGAGATATGCGTTCGTCAGTGGAGACGACCAAGGAGGAGGCGCTGTGACCCCGACTCTCACGCCGCCGCCGGACACGGTGGCAGCACCAGCCGCTGATGAACGGTGTGACCGCTGCATGGCGGCAGGCAAGATCCGCATCGTGCTAGCGGCCGGTGGCGAGCTCGTCTTCTGCGGCCACCACGCCAACAAGTACGCCGACGACCTCACGAAGATCGCCGTACAGGTTGGTGCTGACCCCGATTTCGAGTGGCGCGGCAAGGAACAGTCCGCGAACTGATCGCGGCGTTCACGCCGATAGCGATACGAAGGGCCGTACCGGACATCCGGTGCGGCCCTTCGGCATGTCCGGCGTCGGCTTCGCTCGTGGCGTCGCCGTGCCCGAGATCTTGGTGCCGCATCGGCGCTCTGACACCGCATACGCACCAAGATCGCCCCCGCGCGCCGGCTACACCGCGATCTAGGAACATTTGACCGGCCATAACCCTGCCGCAATTCCTAGATCCACAGGCACGCAGCCCCGCGGTGGCTGCGACCCCCAGTCAGAGCGTGTGGATGGTCGCGATCCTCGCCTCGAGCTGCTCGATCGTCGCCTGCGCGCTCGGCGGACCGCCGCAGATCCGGCGCAACTCCGCGTGGATCTTGCCGTGCGGCAACGCCGTACGGTGATGGTGGGCGGCGACCAGTGCGTTCAGCTGCTTGCGCAGGAGGATGCGACGTTCGGCGGCCGTACGCGGCGCACGCGCCGATTCGGCCCCGCCGTCGGATCCCCGTGGCGTCGGCACCCGACGCTTGTCCGCGGCGACCTGATCGGCCTGTCGTTTCGCGAGCAGCACGGAGACCTGGTCCGGCGTCAGCAGACCGGGTAGACCCAGGTACTCCTCCTCCTCCGGCGTACCGGCTAGGACCGGAGTGCCGAACGAAGCGCCGTCAAAGATCGCTTGGTCGAACTCGGCCGTGGCGCTCAACGCCTCGAACAGCGTGTCCAACTCGTCACTGGCCTGCTCGTTCCGCTGTGCCGCGGCGATCAGATCGTCGTCGAAACCGTCCTTGGTACGCGGCGCGCCCAGCACGTGATCGCGTTCGATCTCCATCTCGCTGGCCAACTCCAGTAGGTGGCCGACGCTCGGCAGGAAGACCGTCGCCGTCTCCCCCGGCTGTCGCGCCCGGACAAACCGCCCGATCGCCTGCGCGAAGAACAACGGCGTCGAGGCGCTGGTGGCGTAGACGCCGACGGCCAGGCGCGGAATGTCGACTCCCTCGGACACCATGCGCACCGCAACCATCCATCGCTCGGCGCCCGAGCCAAATGCGGCGATGCGCCCGGATGCACCGGCATCATCGGACAGCACGACGACCGCCTTCTCACCGGTGATCTCGCCGAGCAGCCGACCGTAGGCCCGCGCCGCCTGTTGGTCGGTCGCGATCACCAGACCGGCCGCATCGGCCATCCCGCCGGTGCGCAGCACCTGCAGTCGCGCGTCGGCCGCGCGGAGCACCTGCGGCATCCAGTCGCCGGCCGGATCCAGCGCGGTGCGCCACGCCTGCGCGATGATGTCCGGCGTCATCGGCTCGCCTAGCCGGGCCGCGAGCTCCTCGCCGGCCGAGGTGCGCCAGCGTGTTTCGCCAGAGTAGGCCAGGAAGATCACCGGGCGTACGACTCCGTCGGCGAGCGCGTCACCGTAGCCGTACGTCGAGTCGGAGCGCGACCGCGCGAGCCCGTCCGGACCGCGCTCGTACTCGACGAACGGGATGGGATTGTCGTCCGACCGAAACGGTGTGCCGGTGAGCATGAGACGGCGTATGGCCGGCTCGAAGGCCGCCTTGACACCATCGCCCCACGAGCGCGAGTCGCCCGCGTGATGGATCTCGTCAAGGACCACGAGCGTACGGCGCGTTATCGTACGTCGCCGGTGCACGGCGGGCGCCATTCCGACCTGCGCGTAGGTCACGACGGCGCCGTGAAAGTCGCGAGCGGAGTGCACGTCGGCGTTGCGGAAGCCGCTGTCGAGCTCGATCCCGACCTGGCCCGCGGCGAGCGACCACTGTGACTTGAGGTGTTCGGTCGGCGTGACGACGGTGATCGCCTCGACCGTTCCGTGCGCCAGCAGATCGGCCGCGACACGCAGCGCGAACGTCGTCTTGCCGGCGCCCGGGGTCGCGACCGCGAGGAAGTTCTCGCCCGGCCGCCGTAGGTAGGCGACGAGCGCCTTGCGCTGCCATGCTCGCAGGGGCGGAAAGTTCGCCGCATTGGGCGCCGCGGGCGCGGGCATGCAGACCCTCCTCGATGCTCGGACCGACCAATGCCGCGTCACGCGCATCGCAAGCGACACATCGAGTGACAGCGTCACGAGAAAGGCCTCCGGGTCAGCGACCGCGAAGGCGGCCATCAGCTTAACCCGGCGCACCGACAGGCCTGCCGCGCCGCTCCGGCCAGCGTCGACGAGTCAAGAGGACGGGTACGCCGGCGCCGGCTGACCGTGGCGAGGAACCACGACAGCCGCACCAAAAGCGACTACAGCGGCGGCGAACACCGCGACGCCGACGAGGTCAGCGGTGAGCTCGGCGTTGCCGCCCACATGTCACCCCGCCGGCGCGCGCCAGACGTGTGGCCACGACGGCGTGCGTATCGGCCGAGATCAGCTCGGATCCGGGTCGTACGACAGGTCGTCGTTGTCGTAGATCTCCTTGCACGCCGGGCAGATCGGCGAGCCCGGCTTGGCGACCTTGGTAACCGGGAACTTGAAGCCGCACAGTGCCTCGACGTACGTGCCGAACACCGCGCTCTCCAGCGACTTCGTCTTGTCGACGTAGTGGAACATCTCCGGGCCAGTAGTGGCTTCCTTGACGTCCGGGCGTTCCTGAATCTCGGTAGCGGTAGTCATCGGGTGCGTACCTCCAGCGTTCCAGTGTGCCAGAGCGGCGGCCGTCGGTCACCCAGGCACGGACCCCGGGCGCGGACCCCGGGCGCCAGGTGCCTCGACATCACACCGTGCAGGTGTGCCCGAGGCCATTGAGCGGGGCGCCGGTCGCCGGATCGAGCCGGATGTCCACATCACCCAGCCCGCTCGAGACATGGAACGTGCTGTTGCTCGTGAACTTGGCCGTATCGAATTCACACGGCGGCCCGAGGTTGGCAACGTCCTTGGTCCGAAGACCCGTCCCGACCCAGATGTGCAGCTCCGAATACTTGCCGACGTCGACGAGCGCGACGCGACGCATGCCATCCGGTGACGTCGCCACCACCCGCGGGTTGTACGCCGAGATCTTGAACCCGTGGACCAGACCAGCGCCGGCGAACGACAGGGCGGCCACGCCGACGAGGGCGAATCGAACCATTGGTGTGGCCCGCTGGACCGCCGAGTTCCGTACCGGAAACAAGACGATCGAGATGACCGCGGCCAGGGTGAACAGGATGGCGATGCCGGTCAGCAGGTTGCCGAAGTGACTCTTCAGAAACACATTGTCGTCAGAAAAGCGCGCCGCGACGTAAGCGGCCAGAACTGCCAACCATACGAAGCACAACACTGCGCCGAGGATGCGGCGGGTCCAGGACAGCCGGTACGTCGGCCGAGCGTACGCGAGCGTGGTCATGGTTGGTATCTTCCCAAGATGTGGCCCGGTCCTGTCGACCCCGGTACCGTAACGATCATGCCGGATTACCCCACCACATACCCGATCCGGGTCCACCCTCGGGTGTCCGATGCATTGAACGCAGGGGGGCCG
>DASQPR010000104.1:0-6366 GCA_035643815.1 Micromonosporaceae bacterium
CATCGCGGCGCTCGCGCTGTCGGCCCTCACCGCGATCCCGATCGCGCTGCCGATCGTGCCGGTCGGATCGCTCGGCGCCTCGGGCATCGGTGCTATCAACCAGACGACACGTGACCAGGTCGGCTGGCCGGCGTACGTGCACGAGGTGGCGGCCGTCTATGCCGCCTTGCCGGCGGCCGACCGTCCGCACACCGTGGTGATCGCCGAGAACTATGGCGAGGCCGGCGCGATCGATCGGTACGGCCCGGCCGACGGCCTGCCGACCACCGTCTACAGCGGGCAGAACCAGCTTTACCTCTACGGCCCGCCGCCCGCCGGCGACGACATCGCGGTGATCGTCGGGGTGGACTCCCGCAGTCGGCTCGGGTCATTGTTCGGCAGCTGCCAGACGGCCGGCACGCTGGACAATCGCGTCGATGTCGACAACGAGGAGCAGGGTCGGAAAATCCTCGTCTGCCGCGAGCCGACCGGGCCGTGGTCGGCCCTGTGGCCGTCATTCCAGCACTACAGCTGAGCGCCGGCCGGCCGGCGTCGGCAGGACCTGGTCGACTCGTCCGCGCTCAGCGGGCCGCTTTGCCCAGCACCGCGCCGAGTCGGGCAAGCGCTTCGGTGAAATCATCGGCGTCCAAACGCCCGAAGCCGATCCGGAACATCCGATCGTCCGCGCCGAACCACGAGCCGTGTGCGACGCGTACGCCCTGGTCGGCGAGGTGGCCGTAGAACGCCGGGATGGTTGCGTCGTCGTACACGTCGGGCCTCAGTCGCACGCAGCACACGGCGCCGCCGTCGGGACGTACAACGTCGATCGGGTGGTTCGCGGCCCAGCTCATGAGCTCGGTGAGCGCCCGATCGAGCCGGGCCGCCCGCGGCGCGAGAATCGTCGCGCTCCGCCTGAGTACCGCGGCGGCCAACGTTTCGTCGAGCGTCGAGCAGGCGATCGTGGTGAGGAACTTCGCGTTGCGGAGCCGTTCGTAGAGTTGCGGATCGGTCGTGGTCAGCCAGCCGAGGCGTAGCCCCGGCGCTCCGTGAGCCTTGGACAGTGACGAGCATGTGACGACGCGCGGCGACAACGTGGCCATGGAAGTGGGCACGGGCGCGTCGCCGTACGTTGACGCGCGGTATGTCTCGTCGACAAATACGAAGGCATCGGGTGACCGCTGCTCGACAATCGCCACGAGGTCCCGGATCTCCGCTTCGGTGAACCGTACGCCGGAAGGGTTCTGCGGCGACGCGAGCGACACGAGCCGGGTGTCGGTGGTCAGCACGCGCGCGATCGCGTCGATCGGCAGGCGGAAGCCGTCGTCGAACCGCGCTCGCACGACGTCGACGGGCGAACCGAGACCGGTCGGGACGACTTCCGCCGGGGGGAAGCACGGGCTCACCAACGCCGCACGTCCACCGGTCCGGTCCTGCGCCAGCAGGAACATCGCTTCAACCGCACCGACGGTCACCAGCACCTGATCGGCCGCGACACCCGTGTCCGCCGCGATTAACGCACGCAGGTCGGCGTCGCCTCGCGACGTGCCGTACCCGAGTTCCAGGTCGTTGAGCGTGGCCGACTCGACCAGATCGGCCAGGCGCAGCGGCGGACATGTGCTCTCGCCGAGGTCGTAGCGCACCGGTTCGTCAATCAGATCTGCCATCGGACTTACCGCGAAGGTCGTCATTGGGCGATCGTTGCGCGGACGGTTGATCGGCCGCAACGTTTTTCCACGGCCGCCGGCTGGAGTCGCGACGCGGCGGCGAGTGTCGGGCGGCGATGGCATCATCTCCGTGTGGACGGTTCCGGGGCAGTGATGGCGGGACGTGCTCCGGCACGCGCCATCGCACGCCTCCGAGATCGCGCCGAGTGGAAATTCTTCGCGGTGCTGCCGAGCGCCGACCGCCGACTCGCGGTCGCGTGGTGGCTGATCCTGCTGTTGCGCGCCGCGTTGCCGGCCGTCTTCGCGGTCTCCATGGGTGCGCTCATCGGAGCGATCACGGCCGACCGGTCGCTCACGGTGGCGCTGGCGCTGGCCGGCGCCGTCTTCGTCGCGATGCAGGTCCTCACCCCGATTCACCAGGCCGTCAGCAACAACCTCGGCGACCGGACCGCTGCGTGGCTCTATGATCGCCTCACCGAGGCATCGATCAAGCCACCCGGGGTTGGCCACCTCGAGGATCCGTCGTTAGCCGGCGACATGGTGACCGCACGCGACTTCGACCTCGGCATGCAAGGGCCGCCGTTGTCGATGTCGATGAACTTCATCGCGGATGGTCTGGTCACGCTGCTCGGCGGGCTCGCGTGTTCACTCGTCCTGTTCGGTTATGCCTGGTGGTCTCCGTTTGTGCTGGCCGGAGCATGGCTCGCCACCCATTGGCTGCTCCGCGAGAGCGGAGTGTGGCGCGATCGCAACACCGCCGAGGTGCGCGCGGCACAGCAAGAGGCGGAGTATGCCTATCGGCTCGCCGTCGATGCTCCCGCGGCCAAAGAGGTGCGGCTGTTCGGTCTGGCCGATTGGATCGTCGACACCTTCATCGCTCGACGTCGACGACTACACGAACTGCAATACGCGGCGACTCGGTTGCGGGAACGTTCCGTGCTCACCAGCCTCGTCGTCGTGCTCATCGGCAATGGCCTGGTGTTCGGTGCCCTCGGGGCGTCGCTCGTCGGCGGCCACATCACGCTCGGCGCGGCGGTCGCTTTCGCGCAAGCCGGCGTCGGCACGGCAAGCATTGCCTTCGGCGGGCTGAACTGGGCGCTGGATGGCGCCGCCGCCCCGGTGAAGGCGGTGTTGACGATCATGCCGCTGGCGGCGACCGCCGGCGCGCTCGGCCCGTCGCCGGTGCCGACCAGCGCTCGGCGCTCGGCCGCCGGTCTGCCCGCTCGGGAGCTGCGGTTGCGGGACGTGACGTTTGCCTATCCCGGCTCGGACGTGGCGGTGCTGCGAGACTTCAACCTCACCGTTCCGGCCGGCTCGTCGCTCGCGATCGTCGGACGCAACGGCGCCGGAAAGACGACGCTCGCGAAGCTGATCTGTCGGCTCTACGACCCGCAGTCCGGTGCGATCGAAGCCGATGGCGTCGACATCCGGACATTCGACGTGGCTGACTGGCGCGCCCGCATTACGGCGGTGTTCCAGGACTTCATCCGATTCGAGCTGCCGCTGCGCGACAACGTCTCGCCACTGGGCGCGCCCGAGGAGACGGTGCTCGCGTCGCTGCGTGCCGCCGGCGCCGCCGACCTCACCGACCTGGATACGGTGCTGGCCAAGGGCTACGCGGGTGGAACAGACCTGTCCGGTGGCCAGTGGCAGCGGATTGCGCTCGCCCGCGCGCTCGCAGCCGTGCGGCAAGGCGCCGGAGTCGTCCTGCTCGACGAGCCAACGGCCCAACTCGACGCCCGAGGCGAGGCGGAGATCTTTTCCCGGATTCTCGCCGAGACCCGCTCATGTACGGCGGTGCTGGTGTCACACCGGTTCTCGACCGTACGGCAGGCCGACCGCATCTGTGTCGTCGAGCATGGCGCGGTCGTCGAGCTCGGCAGCCACGACGAGCTCATGGCCCGTGGCGGCCGTTACCGCACGATGTTCGACCTGCAGGCACAGCGATTTGCGGCCGGTCGACCGGAAGACGATGACGAGGAGGCCGTCTATGACGTCCTCTCCTGAGTCGGCCGCCGTGATGGACGAACCGTTCGACGAGGCGCCTCCACGCGGAGCGCCGGCCGGTGCCCCGGACGTACCGCAGCCGCCCCCGCTGCAGGCCATGTGGCGACTGTGCCGGCTCGGCCTCGCCCACGAGCCGCGACTGATGGTCATCGCGTTCGTGCTGGCGATGCTCGCGGCCGTTCCCGACGCGTTATTTGCGCTGTGGCTCAAACTGCTCAGCAACGGCGCGACGGCCGGCAATCACACCGAGATCTATGTCGCGCTCGCCGGCCTCGGCGTGTCGGCCACCGCGACGTGGTATCTGTCCGTGCTGTCCACGCGGGTCCAGCGTCGGTTCCGCGACCGCGTGTCGATTGCCCTCGAGTCGCACGTCGCGAGATTGCAGGCGAAGGTCGCGACCATCGCGCACCACGAGCGACCAGAATATTTGGACCGCCTCGGCGTGCTGCGCAATCAGGTCTTCGTGCTCGACCACATGTACATGTCGATCTTTTCGACCTTGGGCTGGATCGTGCGGCTCGGCATCACGATCGGGTTGCTGATGTCGATTCACTGGTCGCTCGTTTTCCTGGTGCTGTTCGCAGTCCCGACAGTTATCTCCTCCGGCTGGCGCCCGGCCGTCGAGCAACGCGCGCAGCAGCGGGGCGCCTCGGCCAACCGGCTGGCCCGGCACCTGTTCGAGACCGCAACCACCGCACCGCCGGCCAAGGAGGTGCGCGTCCTTGGCGTCGGCGATCGCCTCTCGCGCGACCGTCGGGCGGCCTGGTCACGGTGGTATGCCGAAGTCTCTCGGGCCCGAAACGTCTCTGCGGTGTGGCATGCGTTTGCATGGGCGATCTTCGGGGCCGGATACGTCGGCGCGATCGTGTTCGTCGCCGTTGGCCTGGACGCGTCCGCCGGCGACGTCCTCCTGGTGCTCGCCGCCGGTGCGCGTCTGTCCACCTACATCGGCGCGACGGTGGGCGAGATCGGGTTCCTCCGCGGCACGTGGCTCGACGGGTCGGTGCGCCTCGCGTGGCTAGAGGATTACGCCGCTTCGTTCGTCGCCACCGCCGATGCGCGAGTGCCGGAGCTGATCACCGACGCCATACGCTTCGACCACGTGACGTTCGCCTATCCCGGCACGACCAGAGCCGTCCTTGATGACGTAAACCTGACGTTGCCGGCCGGCTGCGTCGTGGCGATCGTGGGCGAGAACGGTGCCGGTAAGAGCACTCTGGTCAAGCTGTTGTCGAAGTTCTACGGGCCGACGGGCGGCCGGATCACGATCGACGACGTCGACCTTGCTCGGATCCCGGCCGACGGGTGGCGGTCCCGATTGGCCGGCGCATACCAGGATTTCTACCGTTTCGAGTTGCAGGCGCGGCGCAACGTCGGCGTCGGTGATCTGCCGCACGCCGACCACGAGCCATCAGTCGCCGCGGCGATCGACCGCGCCGGAGCCGATGACGTCGTCGACGCGCTGCCACGGGGGCTCGACACGCAGCTCGGCAAGGCCTGGCCCGACGGCGTCGACGTCTCGTTCGGCCAATGGCAGAAGCTCGCACTCGCCCGCGGATTCATGCGTGACGAGCCGTTACTGCTGGTGTTGGACGAGCCGACCGCGGCGCTGGATGCCGAGACCGAGCATGCGTTGTTCGAGCGATACGCGGCCGGCGCCCGTCGCGAAAATCCGACCGGACGGATCACGATTCTCGTGTCCCACCGGTTCTCCACAGCCCGGATGGCCGATCTCATTGTCGTGCTCGACGGTTCGCACGTGACCGAGGTCGGCAGCCACGACGAGCTGCTTGCTCGCGGCGGCCAGTATGCCGAGCTCTACTCGATCCAGGCGGCCGCCTATCGGTGACGGCGCGGTGACTGCCAGCGTCGGCGGCGTCGGTTTTCCCCGCGGAGACCCACGACTCTGCTGGCCGTCGTGCCTGCCAGCGTCGCCGGAGTCAGCGTCCGCTGCGGCCGACCTACGACTCTGCTGGCGTTGATGCGTGCAGAGACGTACGGAGTCGTGCGATGGTGGACGCCCTTTGCGCCGATGGCATGATCCGAGGCGATCGCGTACCGGGTGAAGGTTTGTCGGATCGGGCCGCTGGGCAGGTTGGAGCACGATGAATCCGTTGCATTCATGGCGGTTGCGCCGCGCCGCCCGACAGCACTTCGGCTGGCGCACGCTCCGCGCCGGGCAGATCGAAGCGATGAGCGCGATCCTGCGGGGGCGCGACGCGCTGGTGGTCCTGCCGACCGGAGCCGGCAAGTCCGCGGTCTATCAGATCCCGGCGACCGTCCTGCCCGGACCGACGATCGTGATCTCGCCATTGCTCGCCCTGCAGCATGACCAGATCACCGGCCTGAACGAGCGCGGGTCGCACGCACTCCGCGCCGTTCGAGTGAGCTCGGCTCAGACGCCGAAGCAACAGGCGGCGGCGCTGGCCGACGTCCGCGACGGCACCGCTCGACTTCTATTCATCACGCCCGAGCAACTGGCGTCACCGGAACGGGTCGCCGAGGTCAAGGCGCTGCGTCCCGCGCTGGTCGCGGTCGACGAGGCGCACTGCCTGTCCACCTGGGGACATGACTTTCGGCCCGACTACTTGGCGCTCGGTCACGTCATCCGCGAGATCGGGCGACCGCCGATCGTCGCCTTGACGGCGACCGCGTCGCCGCCGGTCCGCGAGGACATCGCCGACCGCCTTGGCCTCCGCCATCCGAAGCTCGTTAT
>DASQPR010000105.1:0-2664 GCA_035643815.1 Micromonosporaceae bacterium
GAGCGCGAACGCGGTCGCTCGGCCCATACCGTGCGGGCCTATGTCGGCGACGTCGTGTCACTTCTCGACCATGCGACGCGGATGAGCTGCACCGCCATCGAGGACATCGACCTTGCCGTGCTTCGCAGTTGGCTGGCGCGATTGCGTACGACGGGATCCGCCCGTACGTCGTTGGCGCGCCGCGCCGCCGCCGCTCGGACGTTCACCGCCTGGGCGCACCGGGAAGGGCTCCTCCCCCACGACGTCGGGCAACGTCTCGCTAGCCCCAAGGCCCGCCGCGACCTACCCGGTGTGCTGCGCCCGGATCAGGCGACGGCGCTTGTCACCGCGCCGGATCGCCGCACGCCGTACGCCGACAACCAGGACGCCGCGGTCACACTGCGGGACACAGTCGCGCTGGAGTTGCTGTACGCGACCGGGATCCGCGTCAGCGAGTTGTGTGGGCTGGCGGTCACAGACGTCGACCATGGCCGGCGAGTCGTTCGTGTGCTCGGCAAGGGCGCCAAGGAGCGCAGCGTGCCGTACGGAGTGCCGGCCGCCCGTGCGATCGGAGCCTGGCTGCGTCACGGCCGCCCGGCTCTTGTGACCGACCGCAGCGGCTCCGCCTTGCTCCTCGGCGCGCGTGGCGGACGCCTGCAGCCGACGACCGTACGGCAACTCGTGGCCGCGTACGCCGAAGCCACCGGCCTGCCGCACCTCTCGCCACACGGGCTGCGACACAGCGCCGCCACGCATCTGCTCGAAGGCGGCGCCGACCTCCGGACGGTCCAAGAGATCCTCGGACACGCGTCGCTAGCGACGACACAGATCTACACCCACGTCTCGATCGAGCGTCTACGTGCGGCCTATCGCCAGGCGCATCCCCGGGCGTGACAGCCAGCACGCTGGCTTGGCGTCCCCGACCGAACAACTATCGAGGTCACGGCCGGGTGGAAGTGCGCCGAACAGTCGGTCCAGGCGCTTAGGCGGGCAGAGCGCGCCAACTGTTGGTCCAGGCGCTTAGGCAGGCAGAGTGCGCCGATCGTCGGTTCAGGAGCTGAGCAGGTGTGGCCTGGCGCCGGAACGAATTAAGATCATGGTCGTGACGCCGCCGCCCGCCCCGCTCCCCGGTGCGCGCCTGCTGTTTTCACTCGACCCCGCGGTGGCCTATTTGAACCACGGCTCGTTCGGCGCGATACCCATTCCGGTGCAGCGCGCTCAGCAGCGACTGCGCGACGAGGTCGAGACCAACCCCCAGCAGTTCTACACGGCCGGGCTCTGGGACCGACTCGGCCATGCCCGCACGCACCTGTCCCAGTTTCTCGGAGCCGACCCAGCCAGCACGGCGTTCGTCGCGAACGCGACGGCGGCGGTGAGCATCGTCTTGCGCACGCTCGCGTTCGGGCGCGGCGACGAGATCATCACGACCACCCACGGGTACGGCTCGGTCGACCTCGCCGTCGACCACGTCTGCGCTCGTACGGGGGCGACACACACCGTGGTGCCGCTGCGCCTCGACGCGCCCGACGACGACATCGTCACCGCGGTCGCGGGGGCGATCACGCCCGGGCGCACCAAGCTCGTCATCGTTGATCAGGTCGCGTCCGCGACGGCTCGCGTCATGCCGGTTGCCCGGCTCGCGGCCACGGCCAGATCACGCGACGTACCGATCTTGGTTGACGCGGCGCATGCCCCCGGAACACACGCGATGCGCGTGGACGCGATCGGCGCCGACTTCTGGGTCGGAAATCTTCACAAATGGATGTACGCTCCGCGACCGACGGCGATCTTTTCCGTCGCGGAGAAGTGGCGCGGCCAGATCGAGGCACCGGTGATCTCGTGGGCTGACGCGGACGGCTTCCCGGCCAACCTGGAAATGGGCGGAACGCTCGACTACACCGCGTGGCTAACGGCATCGACCGGGCTCTACGTATTCCGTACGCTCGGCATCGATCGCGTACGGTCGCACAACGCGTCGCTCGTGGCCTATGGCCAACGGGTCGTCGGGGCAGCGCTCGGGCTGCTCAGTCCGTCGGAGTTGCCGAATCCGGGCGGCGTCACGCCGTCGATGCGGGTGTTGCCGCTGCCGAGCCACGTCGGCCGGACGGAGGCCGACGCGATTGCGCTTCGTGGCCGCATCGCCGACGAGCTTCGCGTCGTCGTGCCGATCATGTCCTGGCACGGCCGTGGACTCCTCCGGTTGTCCGCCCAGGTTTACAACCACGCCGACGAGTACGACCGGCTCGCGGCCGGGCTGCCGCGCGTGCTCGCCGCCCTCCGCTAGTCCAGCCCCCGCCCCTGCCTACCCGATCGGCAACTTCCGACCCGCCCCCGCGCGGGCGACCGCGTCCACGGGCCGCCACGCGGCACGGGCCACAGCCACGCGCCACGTGCCACCACCAGCCACCGGCCACGGGCGACGGGCAACGGGCAACGGGCAACGGGCAACGGGCAACGGCCGAGGATCTCGCCGCGACCGAGGCGCACGCCGCGACGGTCGTTACGGCGACGGATACAGCCGCACTTGGCCGAGCCCGAGCAACATCAGCGGATCGAGATAGACGCCGGCGCGGATGAGTCCCCAATGCAGGCAAGCCGCCGCCCGCTGTCCGCAGTGCGGCAAGCGCCCGTCTATCGTGCCGATCGGCGTTCCGATCACCACCGGATTGCCAATGTGCACGCTCG
>DASQPR010000106.1:0-2280 GCA_035643815.1 Micromonosporaceae bacterium
TGGCCCGAAGGCGGCCGCCCATAGGCGGGCGGCTGGCCATAGCTGGGCTGCTGCGGGATGGCCGGCGTCCACGGGTCGCTCGGCCTGGCCGGCGGCGAATATGGATTCGCGGTCGGATCGCTCCACGCGGATGGATCGAAGCCGGCGGGAGGTTCTTGCTCGGGCACTTGTTCTCCTCGCGTTCTCCGCACGACACGACTTCGCACGTGTCAGGCAGACGGCGATCGGGCAAGGCCGACATACCGGCCGACCTCGCCGCCGGTTGCCCGGCGGCGCGGACACCGTAACACCGAGGTGCCACACTCACGGACGGCCGACGCGGCAACAGTCCGGCCGGTCACAGTGGCGAAAAGTCCCGTGACAGCGCGTCGCCAAATCGTGGCGCGGATCGACGGTGGGGATGCCGTTCCCCGGTAATGCCCGCGTCCTGCGACCGGTCGCGCGTCGGTTCGCGTCGAGCCGGCTACGATCCGGAGCACGAACCCGCCGCCGACGGAAGCGATGACCCGCATGACTCAGGACGCCACCCCGACCGACCTGTTGCCGCCCGAGGCCGAGTTGCCCGGTGGACCGTCCGGTGCGGCCGAGCTGGCCGCCGCGGGCGCGGACGACCTGGCCGGCGCGACCGAAGCGGCGATCGCGAACGCTCGCGACGGCATCGCGCGCCTGGTCGCCGCACAGCCCGAGCCGGGCACGTCCGGCGATGTCGCGGTCGCGTTGCTCGATGACTTCGACGAGGCGGTAGCGGAGCTGACAAACGTCGGCGCGCTCGCCGGCCTGATCGCGAAGTGCCACCCGGACTCCGCCATGCGCGACGCGGCCGACGTTGCTGAGCAGGCCATCTCCAAAGTCATGACCGACCTGTCGCTGGATCCCGACGTTTACCGCGCACTCGACGCGCTCAACGTCGACGACCAGGACCCCGGAACGCGCCACTACCTGGACAAGACCCTGCGCGAGTTCCGCCGGGCCGGTGTCGACCGGGACGATCCGACCCGGGCACGGGTACGGGCTCTCCAAGAAGAGCTCGTCACGATCGGCCAGGCATTCGACCGCAACATCCGGGCCGACACGAAAGTCGTGGCGCTACCGGCCGCCGCGCTGGACGGTCTACCGCCCGATTACGTCCGTGCCCATCCGACCGACGACGACGGTGCGGTCCACATCTCGACCGATTACCCGGATTACTTGCCCTTTCTCATGTACGCCCGGGACGCCGGCGCCCGGGAGCAGCTGTGGAGACTCTTCCGTAACCGCGCGTACCCGGCGAACACCAATGTGCTGCACCAGCTGGTGGAGCGGCGTACCGAGCTTGCGAACCTGCTCGGCTACCCGTCCTGGGCGCAGTACGTGACCGAGGACAAGATGATCGGGTCGGCGGCGGCGGCCAGCGACTTCATCGCACGCATCACCGAGGCGTCCGGGGTCCGGGCCGCCCTCGACTACGACGCGCTGCTCGAGCGCAAGCGGATCGACGAGCCCGACGCGACCGAGGTCAACCCGTGGGCCACCGCCTACCTCGAAGACCGGCTGAAGGCCGAAAAGCTGGCGTTCGACACCCAAGCGGTGCGGCCGTATTTCGAGTACACCCGCGTAAAAGCCGGCCTGATGTCACTCGTCGAGCAGATGTTCGGCGTGGAATTCCGTACCCGTGGGGATCTGCCGGTCTGGCACCACGACGTCGAGGCTTACGACGTGATCGCGCCCGGCGAGCGCCTCCTCGGCCGGATCTTCCTGGACATGCACCCGCGTACGGACAAGTACAACCACGCGGCGATGTTCACGATGGTCAACGGCAAGGCCGGTCGGCGCGTCCCCGAATGTGCACTGCTGTGCAACCTGCCGCAGCCCGGTGCCGAGCCGGCGTTGCTGCAGCACTCGGACGTCACGACGTTCTTCCACGAGTTCGGTCACCTGATCCACCACATCATCGGCGGCCACCAGCGTTGGACCGGTACGTCCGGCATCGCGACCGAATGGGACTTCGTCGAGGCGCCGTCGCAGCTGCTCGAAGAGTGGACGTTCGACGCCGGCACGCTGGCGCCGTTCGCGATCCACGAGGAGACCGGCGAACCGCTGCCGGCCGAAATGGTGGTCAAGCTGCGGGCGGCCGACGAATTCGGCAAGGGCCTGTTCGTGCGGCAGCAGATGTTCTACGCATCGCTCAGCCTTGAGCTCTACCGACGCGATCCCGCGACCATCGATCTGGTCGCGCTCGAACGCGAGGCGATGGAGTCGCATACGCCGTTCAAGCACGTGGACGACACGTACATGCACCTG
>DASQPR010000107.1:0-2502 GCA_035643815.1 Micromonosporaceae bacterium
CACGAGCGTGGCGAGCCGGCTCGGCTCGAGGCGGTCCGGTCGACCGACTCGCCACCGGACGCCGAGGAGCTTCTGGGGCGCGTCGCGCTTGGTGACGAGCACGCGTTCGAGCAGCTGTACGACATCGTGGCGGCGCGCGTCTACGGCCTCGTCCGGCGCATCCTGCGCGACCCGGCCCAGGCCGAAGAGGTGGCGCAGGAGGTGCTCGTCGAGGTCTGGCGTACGTCGAGTCGCTTCGATGCGTCGAAGGGTTCCGCGACCGGTTGGATCTTCACGATCGCCCACCGGCGCGCGATCGATCGAGTCCGGTCCGAGCAGGCCGGCGCCGATCGGCTCAAGCGGGTCGCGACGGTCGAGACGCCCTACGACGATGTCGTCGAGGAGGCCACCGCCCGGCTGGAGAAGACGCAGGTCCGGCGCTGTCTGGCCGGCCTCACCGAGTTACAGCGGGAGGCGATCACTCTCGCCTACTACGGCGGCTACACCTATCGCGAGGTCGCCGACCTGCTCAAGACGGGCCTGCCGGCGATCAAGACGCGCATGCGCGACGGATTGATTCGGCTGCGCGACTGTCTGGGGGTGACGGTCGGATGAGCGCGGACATCCATACGTTGGCCGGGGCGTACGCGCTCGACGCCGTCACTGACATCGAGCGCGCGGAGTTCGCGCGGCACGTCGCCGGCTGCGAGTCGTGTGCCCAGGAGTTGGCCGAGCTGCGCGCGACGGTCGCCCGGCTCTCCGACGCGACCTCGCGGAGTGCACCGCCGCACCTCAAGGCAGCTGTGCTGGCCTCGGTCGCGCAGACGCGACAGTTGCCGCCCGGCCGCGGTCGGGATGCGCGCGAAACGGCGAAACGCTCTCGCGGTTGGCGTGGGTGGGCCGCCGCCGCGGCCGCCGCGGTGGTGGTCGCGGCCGGTGGTGGAGTCGCCGGCTATGAGATTTCGAATTCGCGGGTACGTGATGCGCAACGCGCCGCCACCGCCGCCGAGGCCCAGAACGCTCAGATCAACGGCGTGCTGACC
This sequence comes from Micromonosporaceae bacterium, assembly GCA_035643815.1. Classification (GTDB taxonomy): domain Bacteria; phylum Actinomycetota; class Actinomycetes; order Mycobacteriales; family Micromonosporaceae; genus DASQPR01. The sequence continues at coordinate 1,023 of DASQPR010000107.1, forward strand.
GCATCGGACGCGCAGGTGCACACCGACCGCCTGCCCGCCGGTGGTCAGGTGACCGTCGTCGTATCGGCGAAGCTGAACGAGGGCGTGGCCGTCCTGTCCGACATGCCGCCGTTGTCGAACGACCACGTCTATCAGCTCTGGCTGATGTACGGGCAGCGGGCGAAGTCGGTGGGCGTGATGAACCCGGACGTGCTCGCCGGTACGCAGCTGTTCGCCGGCGTCGACGGCGCGACGACGTTCGCGATCAGTGCCGAGAAGGCGGGCGGCGCTTCGGTGCCGACGCTTCCCGCGGTCACGAGCGTCAACCTGTAATCCGCGGTCGCTGGCGTGGTTCGTGTCGACGTTGGCCATGTGCACCTATCAGAACGCAACGACAGGTGCACATGACCAACATCACGTCAAGCGCCGACGACCGGCGGTCAGGCGGTGATGTCGCGCAGTTCGGCGAGATCGTTGTCGCTCGGCACCCACTCGCCCGCGGCAACGTTCGCCGAGACCTGCTCCGGCCTCGTCGCACCGGCGATGACCGACGCGACGGCCGGCATCGCGGCGAGACCGCCGATGGCGACGTCGAGCATCGTGGCGCCGCGTGCCTTGGCAAACGCGTCGATCGCCTCGATGGCGTCCCAGTTCGCGCCCTCGAGCCGGCTCGCGTAGCGCTCACCGGCCAGCCGACCGTCCGCCGGTGCGGCCTCGCCGCGCTTGTACTTGCCGGTGAGCAAACCGCTGGCCAGCGGGAAGAATGGCAGCATGCCGAGACCGAAATGCTCGCACGCGGGCACTACGTCGACCTCGACGTCGCGCTGCAGCCAGTTGTATTCGTTCTGCGCGCTGACGAACGGTGTGCTGTGTGTCGTCGTCGCAGTCCAGGCGGCGTCGGCGATCTGCCAACCGGCGAAGTTCGAGTTGCCGAGGTAGCGGACCTTTCCGGCCCGTACGAGATCGTCCAGCACGGCGAGTGTCTCGTTGATCGGCGTCGCGGCGTCCGGACGGTGTAGCTGATAGAGGTCGATGTAGTCGGTGTCGAGCCGGCGCAGCGATGCCTCGACGGCACGTGTCACGTAACGCCGGGAGCCTCGGGCGTCGTGGTCGACGCCGTTGAGACCGTGCATATCCATGCCGAACTTGGTGGCGATCACCACGTCGTCGCGCCGACCCCGCAGCGCCTTGCCAAGAGCCGATTCGGAGCTACCCTGCGGTTCGCCGTAGATGTCGGCGGTGTCAAACAGGTTGATGCCGTGGTCCAGGGCCGCGTCGACGACGAGCTTCGTCCCGGCGTCGTCCACTTTCCGCCCGAAGTTGTTGCAGCCGAGCCCGACGACCGAGACGACGAGCCCCGAGTTACCCAATCTGCGATACCGCATGTCAGCCATGGCAACGACCTTACGTGGCAGGTCAGTGCGGCTGTCAGGGCGGTTCGAGCTGAGATCGGGAGTGGACCGCACGACACCCGGGACCGGCTCCGGGACCGCGGCCGATT
>DASQPR010000108.1:0-6191 GCA_035643815.1 Micromonosporaceae bacterium
GGCCGTACGCTCGCGAGCTTCGACGCGCCCGGCCAGGTGCGCGTGATCGCGTTGACGGACGCGACCGGTCGGCCGACCGTACGCCCGCCGACCGACCGTACGCTCGCGGTTGGCGATCACATGTTCGTTGTGGCGACGGGCACCGGACTATCGCAGATTGTCGAGCAGAACGCGCCGGCGGCCGCAACGTCTGAGGCCGATCCGGTCGCGGTCGATGTTGGACCGGCCAGTTGATCTTGACGCATGTGGAGTTTGCGTGTTCCGTTCGCGGCGCCAGCGACCGAACCAGATACCGTGAGCGGCGTGGACCGGCAGACGAGTGACGCCGCCCCGGGCCGGGCGGTGACCTCCCGCGCCCGGCCGCGACTCACCACGCGTCGAGTGGCGCCCACCGGCTGGTGGTGGGATGCGCTCGCGATCATCGCCTGCGTGGCACTCACCCTCGTGATCAACGCCGGGCATCTGGTCGCCTTCGACTTACGGGTACGGGACTGGTGCGCGGCCCACGACGGCCTGGCTCCGATCGCCGTGGTGTTCAACTACCTGGGTCAAGGCGGCTTTTTCACCGTGGTCTGCGGCCTGCTCGCCATCTACTGGGTGTGGCGGCGGCACTCGGTGCGGCCACTGCTTCCGGTCGTCCTCGCGTTCGCGCTCACGTACATCGTGCTGACGGTGCTGAAAGACGTCACGAACCGAGCCGCTCCGAAGACACATGTCCAGCACCCGGAACTGTTCGGCAGCGGCGGCGTGTCGTACCCGTCCGGTCACCTCGCGAACGCCTTCGTCTGGTACGGCGTGCTGGCCCTCCTAGTCGCGCCCTGGCTCACGCCCCGATGGCGCTGGTTCGTCCGGATCGCGCCGCCGGTGATTCTGACCGTGACGACGATCTACCTGCGCTATCACTGGTTCACCGATACCGCGGCCGGAATCCTGGTCGGTTTCGTACTGTGGCGGGCGATCGCGCGGGTGCCGTGGGACGACGTACCCCTCGGTTCGTGGCTGGCCCAGCGGGGCTGGGACGGACCGGCGCTCTTCACGTGCGGTGAGTCTCGCGGGAGCAGCTGAAGCGCTAGCTGTCGAGATCGTCGATCTCCGTGACGCGGCCGGCCTGACAGACCGCGGTCAGGGTCAGGTCGGGGGTGAATGTCAGGACATCGGCCCGTTGCCCGGCGGCTAGCGAACCACGGTTAACGAAGCCCAGCGCGCGGGCCGGCGTCGTCGCGGCGGCCCGGGCCGCCGTCACGATCGATCCGGTGATCCGTAGCGTACGGCGGAACGCCGTGTCCATCGTCAACGTACTGCCGGCGATCGTCCCCGGCCGGCCGCTGCCCGTTGGCGCGAGTCTCGCGATCCGGTCGGCGACGATCACGGATTGTCCGCCGAGTTCGTACGTGCCGTCGGTCATGCCGGCCGCCGCGATCGCGTCGGTGACCAGGGCGGCCCGGGAATCGCCGACGACCCGGAACGCGAACTCCATCGTCTCGTCAGCGAGATGTACGCCATCGGCAACGAACTCGCAGGTCACGCCGGGTGAGCCGAGCAACGCGTACACCGGACCGGGTGCTCGGTGGTGCGGCGGTCGCATCCCGTTGAACACGTGCGTGGCGACCGTCGCGCCCTCCTCGATGGCGTCGGCGACCTGCCGGTACGTCGCGTCCGTGTGACCGATCGCCGCGACGATGTTGCGATCCACGAGAAGGCGGATCACGTCGTGGGCGCCGGGCAGTTCGGGCGCGAGCGTCACCATCCGTACGGCGCCGTCGCCCGCATCGATCAGCGCGCCTAGCTCGGCGGTCGACGGCTCACGCAGGAACTCGGGATTTTGCGCGCCGCACAACGCCGTCGCCAGGTACGGCCCCTCGAAATGGATGCCGCCGAGCACGCCCTCGTCGACTAGTGGGGCGTACGCCGCGCTCGCGGCCAGCATCAGATCGTGTGGGCTGCTGACCAGGCTCGCGAGCAGCGTCGTCGTGCCATGGGTGAGGTGGAAGGCCGCGGCCGACCGGGCCGCGTCGGCGTCTCCTGTCGTGAACGTGTGGCCGCCGCCGCCGTGCACGTGCATGTCGACGAACCCCGGAACGAGCCAGGATGCGTCGGCCGGAATCTGCTCCGGGACGATCGAAATGATGCGGTCACGTTCGATCCGGAGCCGCCCCTCGACGACACCGTCCGGGGTGACGATCCGGCCGACGAGTTCGTGGCTGACGAGTTCGTGGTTGGCGAGTTCGTGGCTGGGGCCGCCGTGACCGGTGCTCGTGTGATCGTCAGCCACGTGCGCCCTCCGTAGTCGCGAGGAGATCGATCGCCAGCTGTGCGGCTCCCAGGCAGCCGGCCTCGTCACCTAGCTCAGCCCGTACCAGCGATGGCATGGTCTGGAACGTGAGGCGCGCGCGCACGGCCGAGCCCAGCGGGTCGAGCAGCGCGCCGCCGGCCTCGGCCAGACCGCCGCCGAGGACGATGACGTCCGGATCGTAGAGCGTGATGCCGATGCGCAAGCCGTCAGTGAGCGCATCGATCGCCTCGGCCCAGATCTCGGCAGCCGTGGTGTCGCCCCCGCCGGCCCTCGCGACGACGTCGGCCGCGGAGATCTTCTCGCCGGTGCGCTGCGCATATCGCCGGGCGATCGATGCGGCGGAGGCGAACGTTTCGACGCATCCCCGCAGGCCGCAGCCACAGCGCGGGCCGTCCGGGCGGACCACGACGTGTCCGATCTCGCCCGACGCGCCGTGTGCGCCGCTGTCGGTGTGACCGTCGCGGACATACGCGCCGGCGATGCCGGTCCCGATAGCGACGAACCACACCCGCTCGGCCCCACGCCCCGCGCCCAGTCGCGCTTCGGCGAGCGCGCCACCACGCACGTCGTGGGCGAGCACCGCCGGCAACCCCAGGCGGGCAATCACCAGATCACGCAGGGGTACGTCCCGGAAGCCGACGTTGGCCGACCACACCGCGACGCCGGTCGTGTCGTCGATCACCCCGGGCGCGACGAGACCGACGGCCAGCGGATCGAGTCCCTCGAGGCGAGCCGTGTCAGCGAGGCCGGCCGCAATCTCGACGATCGTGTCGGCAACGGCTCCCGGTCCGCGATCCGCGCCGGTCAGATGGCGCTCCGTGTGCCGGATGGATCCGTCCGCCGCGTCGACGAGAGCGCACTTCAGGCCGGTGCCGCCAATGTCGATCGCCACGACGACGTCGGTCATCGGTGCGTACTCCTCACGTGCGAATGCCCGTTATGGCGTTCCCTGCCGCCGGTCGCATCTGCCGATCGCGTTTGCCGGTCGCGTCTGCCGATCGCGTTTGCCGGTCGCGTTGCCGATCCCGTTGCTGGTCATCGGGCCCGGGCTTGCTGATCATGCTGCGTTTGCTGATCATGCGCGCTTGCTGATCATGCCGGCCGACCGCGGTTGGTGATCATCTGGCCTCCGTCGGTCGACGTTGCTGATCATTCTGCCGGGCCGGCTCGGGACCGGTGGCTAGTGTCGGGGACGTGACGTTTCGCGCACGAGTCTCGACTCAGACCGCATGTTTCGCGCATCATTGTGCACACGTTCACTCATTAATGTGCAGGGGAGTCCCGTGGACCGGTACGCGCGCTGGAACACGCTGCTCGAACTCCTGACCAATAGCGGCCGGGTCACGGTAGAGGATGCGGCCGAGCGCCTCGGCGTGTCTCAGGCCACGATCCGGCGCGACTTCGATCAGCTCGCGCAGCAACAGATGATCACCCGTACGCGCGGCGGAGCCGTCGCCAACGGCGTCTCGTACGATCTCCCGCTGCGCTACAAAACAGCTAAGCATTCAGCCGAGAAGCAGCGGATCGGTGCGGCCGCAGCGGCGCTCGTGTCACCAGGCATGGTCGTCGCGATCAACGGCGGCACGACGACGACCGAGGTCGCCCGTGCGCTCGCGGTCCGGCCGGAACTCAGCTCGTCGCCGGACGAGGCTCAACTCACCGTCGTCACGAACGCCCTGAATATCGCGAACGAGTTGCTCGTACGCTCCCGGATGAAAATCGTCGTCACCGGTGGCGTCGTACGGCCGCAGTCGTTCGAACTGGTCGGGCCGCTGGCCGGCGGCATCCTGCGCGAGGTGACGCTGGACATCGCATTGCTCGGCGTCGACGCGCTCGACGTCACGCTCGGCGCGGCCGCTCATCACGAGGGCGAGGCCGCGATGAACAACCTGATGGTCGCTCGAGCGCGTCGAGTCGTCATCATCGCGGACAGCTCGAAACTGGGCATGCACGCGTTCGCCCGGATCTGCCCGATCGAACGCATCGACACCCTGGTCACCGACGCCGGCGCGTCCGACGCCACTGTCGGCGACTTCGAAGCGGTCGGCCTCACCGTCGTACGCGTCTGACAGCGTAGTTCGACAGCCTTGGGAGTGGTTCCCCGAGGCCCGGTCAGGTCAGCACGTCGCGTTGGCTCTCGCGACCGATGTCACGGACGTTGCAGCGGCCGACGTGGCGCGGATTCGCATGGCCGCGGGGAGTGGCGCCGAACGACGCGGCGATTTACGGGCACACGCGCCACCGTGCTGGATGCGCAGCGTGACTTGCGTTTCCGCTTGACCCGTCCGTGATCCCGACCCCGCGTTTGCCCTAAGTTTCAGCTCCCCCGAGACCTCGGGCACAGCCAACGTTTCCACGGGGGCGCACCGGTGACTGGCGCGGGCGTTCGGGATGTTGCTCGCTGATTTAGTCCGATCCAGGGCGGCGATGCCGGGTGCCGGCCCGCTATCTGCGTTGGTGGTAGGGGTTGCGGCGGGGTGTTTGGGTGGGGTCGATGTGGGTGGGTGGGATGAAGTCGGGCCGGTGGTCGGGTCCGATTCGTATGGTCCAGTCGCTGTGGTGAATCAACTGGTGGTGGTGGCGGCAGAGGGCGACGGCGTTGTCTTGGTTGGTGGGGCCGCCGTGTTGCCAGGGTTGGATGTGGTGGATGTCGGTGTGGCGGGGTGGTCGTTCGCAGCCGGGGAAGGCGCAGCCACCATCCCTTAGCAGCACTGCGGTGCGGGCGGCGCCGGTGTAGGTGCGGCGGGTGCGTCCCAGGTTGATGGGGACACCGGCGCCGTCGAGCAAGACGGGGATGATGGCGGCGTTGCAGGCGAGGCGTTGGGTCGCCTGGGGGGTGAGCAGGGCTCCGGTGTCGAGGTGTCCGATGGCGAGGTCGCGTTGCAGGGCGTCGAGGTCGACCGTCACGTTCAGTTGGGGTGGTTGCCCGCCGCTGGCCGGCAGCTCGCCGGTGCGCAGCGCGAGTTGGCAGACGTCAACGAGGGCGTCGGCGCGGCGGGGGTGCGCGGGTCGGGGCCGTCGGCGGTGTGGTGGGGTCGGGTCAGGGGTTCGATCGCGGCGTCGATGATGGCGGCGCCTTCCACATCCAACACTCCGGACAGGCGGATGCCGCCTAGCCCGTCGGGTGACATGGTGAATGCGCGGCGGTGTTGGGTGTGGCGTTGTTCGCGTTCGAGCCGCTCGCGGAGCCGGGTGTCGGCGAGGTCGGGGTTGATGTGGGCGAGGACGCGTTGGCCGAGCCGGTGCAGGATGGTGGGTTCGAATTGGGTGGCGTGGCCGATCAGTTCGGCCTCGACCTTGTCCACCAGGCCGGGTTCGGTGTCGGGGACGTCGGCCAGGACGCGGCCGATCGTGGCCGCTTGGCTGGTGGTGAGGGCACCGTCGGTGACCGCGTCGGCCAACACGGGCCGGGTATCGAGGACCTCGCCGAGACTGACCAGTAGGCGGGCTTCGGCGGGGGTGATGCGCAGCAGGTCGCGTAGCCACGCCACGGTCGAGGTGGCCGCCTGCCGGTGGGGCAGGTCCCGGCCGTGGGCTTCGTGGGCGAGTGCGGCCACGATCGCGACGCAGCGGGAACTGATCGCGTGTACGACGGCGGCCGTCTCGGCCAACTCGGTGTCGGATAGGGCGTAGACCGCACGTGTGGCCAGTTCGGCGATGTCCGCCGTCACCTGCCGCCACCCCTCGTCCACGACCTAACAATGGCACAGACGTACGACACTTCCGGCAGTCCCAGCGGGGGGCTGAAACCGTTGTGGCACAAACGATCCACGACCAGGACAACGACCGAACCGGCCACAGGCCGGCTCCGATCATCCAACATCGGGTGAGCTGGCGAGTACGCGATGAAACCGTTGTGGCATAAACGATCCGTCGCCAGCAACAACGACCGAACCGG
>DASQPR010000109.1:0-3419 GCA_035643815.1 Micromonosporaceae bacterium
TATGTCCAGCCGCGGGTCGGAAACCGTTCGGTGAACAACGCCCCCCGCAACGTCTACCGGAGCCGAGACGGGCAATGGCTCGCCGTGTCGTCGAGTTCCCAGGGTGTTGCCGAGCGACTGATCCGCCTCGTCGGGCGACCGGACCTCGTCGACCAGCCGTGGTTCGGCACCGGGCAGGGTCGAGCCGAACACGCCGACGAACTCGATGCGGCCGTCGCCGGCTGGATCGGCGAACGGAGTGCCGACGAGGTGGTCAAGCTTTTCAGCGAGGTGCAGGCCGCGGTCGCGCCGGTGTACGACGTACGGGGCGTGATGAGCGATCCGCAGTACGCGGCGCTCGAAACCGTCGTCCGAGTGCCCGACGACGACCTCGGGCCGCTCGCGATGCAGAACGTGTTTCCACGCCTGTCCCGAACGCCGGGCGAGATCCGGTGGACCGGCCGGGCGCACGGCGCGGACACGGATGAGCTGCTGGGCGAGCTTGGCTACGACTCGGAGCAGATCGCACGACTCCGCCGAGCGGGTGTGGTGTGAACCATCCACTGTCCTGGCTCTATGTCCCCGGCGACCGTCCCGAACGCTTCGCGAAGGCGGTGGCCAGCGGCACGCACGTCGTCATCGTCGATCTCGAGGACGCGGTCGCGCCCGATCACAAGGATCGGGCTCGGCGCGAGGCATTGGAGTTCCTAGCCGACGCCGCGCCCGCGAGTGTCGAGGTTCGGGTCAACCATCCCGACACCCCGACCGGCCGCGACGACCTCGCTGCCCTTGCCGACACGGCCGCGCTGCGTGCGATTCGCGTTCCCAAGATTGCATCGGCATCCGACGTTGCGTTGGTCGCCGCTGCGCTTGCGGCTCGAACGACGCCGCTGTGCTGCCTGATCGAATCGGCACTCGGAGTCGAGAACGCGTTCGCCATCGCGTGCGCACCGCGCGTCACGAGCATCGCGCTCGGCGAGGCGGATCTCGCGAGCGACCTCGGCACGGCGGACCCGGCCGGTCTGACCTGGTCACGGTCGCGTGTGATCGTCGCCGCGCGAGCCGCTGGCCGTCCGGCCCCGGCCCAGTCGGTGTACCTCGACATCGGTGATCTGGACGGTCTGTTGCGGACCAGCCGGGCCGGTCGGGCGATGGGCTTCCGCGGGCGCGCCGCCGTACATCCGCGGCAGATCCCGGTCATTCACGAGGCGTACCGCCCGACGAAGCAAGAACTGGCCGATGCCGTTTCGATCCTGGACGCACTGGCGCACGCCCGCGAACGGGGGCTCGGCGTAGTTGCGCTGTCGGACGGTCACATGGTTGACGAGGCCCTGCGGCGGCGAGCCGAAGACGTCGTCGCCACCGCGGCAATCCTCGACGGTCATCGCCAGGTAGCCGACCGCGAGATCGCCGACCGCTAGAGACGCTGCTCGCGTTCGCACCACCAACTGGTACGGCTACCGACCGTGCCCCGCACCATCGGCGCGCCGTCACGCGGACACAGCGCACCGGGCTTTCGGAACGGGACGAGCGTAAGAGCGTGCACCCCGCCCTCGCGGGTCGCCGTCGTAACGGCCCGTCGTGTCGCCGTCAGTAGTCGGTCGACGTCAGCCCGGGACAGGTCGTTGATCCGCCGAGCGGGATGGACTCGGGCGCGCCACAGGATTTCGTCCGCGAGCAGATTGCCGATGCCAGCGATGGCCTCCTGGTCGAGCAGGCGCGCTTTGATCGGAGCCGTGCCACGCGCCAGCGCGGAGCGGAACTGCGCCGGCGTGATCGAGGCGGCGTCCGGACCGAGAGCCTCCAGTGGCGGCATGAGGCGGACGCGGCCGAGACGACGTGGATCCACGAGCATCAGCCGGCCGCCATCGGCGAACGTTAGTGAGAACCGCGACCAGCGGTAGTCGCCGGCGGCGCGGCCGCGCTCCCAGTAGTCGCCGCCGTCGATCTCGGTGCCGTCCGCGGCGGCAACGACGATCTTGCCGGACATGCCCAGGTGAATGCCGAGCGTCGGGCCGTCCGAGCGGGATCGGCCCACGCCCGATGTGTCGCACCACATGGTCTTTCCCTGGCGGTGTACGGCGGTGAGCCGGCGCCCGACCAGCGCGTCGCGTATCTCGCCCGGATGATGGGGACGGCAGACGTACGTGTCGGAGTCGTCGACCGCGACGATGGGCCGCTCGAGCCCGGCCCGTTCGATGACCGCCCGCGCCGACTCGACCTCGGGCAGCTCAGGCATCGATCCACCCGCGGCCCCCGCGGGACGAACGTGTCATTCCGGCAACCTCTTCGCATCGTCGCGTCGCGTGCCTTGGCGAGAGCTGGACCCACGCCGGCCACAACGGACTGTATAACTGTGCTCGGGTGCTGCGGCGCACACCTACCAGCAGTGATCCGCCGGGCAGTAGGATCTGATGACGGCGAAGAGTCCCGACGCCCGGTTGATCGCGGTTGCGACGTCGACCGGCCGCGACGGTCAAACGTTTGTGGAGGTCCAAGTCGATGGTTCACGTTCGGACGGGCAGCCGCATCGGATGAAGTTACCGCCATTCGATTATCGAACTCCGCAATCTGTGCAAGAGACCATCGAGCTGTTGGCCGAGCACGGCGACGACGCGAAGATCCTCGCCGGTGGCCAGAGCCTGTTGCCGATGCTCGCGTTGCGTCTGGCTCGCCCGGCCGTGCTGATCGATATCAATCAGGTCCGCGAACTGGCCGGCATCAGCGTCAACGGCGGTTTGACGATCGGCGCGCTCACCCGCCACCGGGCCGTCGAGCGGTCGGCGACCGTTGCGGCCGCAGCACCGCTGCTCGCCGCCGCCATGCGCTACATCGGCCACGACGCCATCCGTACCCGTGGCACCTTGGGCGGCAGCGTGGCGCACGCGGACCCAGCGGCCGAAGCGCCCATGGTCATGCGCGTCCTCGGTGGTTCGGTGGTGGTCATGAGTGTGCGGGGTCGCCGCACCATCGATGCCGATTCGCTGTTCCAGGGCTTTCTGACGACGAGCCTCGAACCGGATGAGCTGCTCACGGAAATTCACGTGCCCGCGAGCGGCGATCGAAGCGGTTGGTCGGTCAACGAATTCAGTCGGCGCAGCGGAGACTTCGCCCTGGTCGGAGCCGCGGTTGTGCTGCAACTCGACGACGCCGGGACGATCGCCGGTGTCCGGATCGGCTTGTCCGGCGTCGCCGGCGAACCGGTGCGCGCGACGTCCGCGGAGGCTGCGCTGGCCGGGGTCACGCCCAGCGAGGGTGCGTTCGCGGACGCCGGTCGTGTCGCCGCCGACGCGGTCAACCCCACTTCAGATCTGCACGGTACGGCGGCCTACCGCAAACACCTCGTCGACGTCCTGGTGCGGCGCGGGCTACGGGAGGCGCTAGCCCGGGCGAAGGGAGATCGATGACAACGCGAGACGTGACGATTCGGGTCAACGGGG
>DASQPR010000110.1:0-3814 GCA_035643815.1 Micromonosporaceae bacterium
TACGCAAGATCCCGGTCGGCAGCCGAGATAGCACGGCTCGACGCGACCCTGCGGGCGGCCCGTGACGGCGAGGAACGGCTCGGACACTCGCTTCGGATGCTGTCGGCCGACGCCGCTCGAGATCAGCAGATCGCGCTCGGGCACCTGATCGCACCGCTGGCCGACACGTTGTCGCGATATGAGCGCCGGGTGCTGGAAATGGAACGCGACCGGATCGATGCCTACGCAGAGTTACGCACCGAGTTGCGTACGGTGGCCGGCGTCTCCGGCGACCTCCGGACCGAGACGAGTCACCTGGTCGCCGCTCTGCGTGCCCCGCAGGTCCGCGGGCGCTGGGGCGAGCACCACCTGCGCCGCATCGTCGAGGCGGCCGGCATGCTCGAACACTGCGACTTCATCGAGCAGGCCACGTCGCGCACCGATGCCGGCGGGATCCGCCCCGACCTGGTGGTCCGACTGTCCGGCGGCCGACATGTGGTCGTCGACGCGAAGGCGCCGTTCGACGCTTACCTGGCCGCCATGGAGGCTCGCGACGAACGGACCCGAGACGCGCACCTGGCGATGCACGCCAAGGCACTTCGGGCGCATGTGGACGCGTTGGCGGCGAAGGCGTATTGGACCGGGTTCGCCTCGACGCCCGAGTTCGTGGTGCTGTTCATGCCGGCCGATCCGTTCCTCGACGCGGCATTGCAGCAAGATCCGACGCTCCTCGAATACGCGTTCAGCCACGATGTCGTCCTGGCCACGCCGGCAACCCTGGTCGCGCTGCTTCGCACGGTGGCGTACGCGTGGCGTCAAGAAGTGCTGGCCGCGAATGCGCTGGCGGTGCACACGCTGGGTCGGGATCTCTATAGTCGACTGTCCACCATGGGCGAGCACCTGGCCAAACTCGGCTCGTCACTGGGCGGTGCTGTCACCGCCTACAACCGTGCCATCGGTTCGCTCGAGTCGCGAGTGCTCGTGAGCGCGCGCAAGCTGGCCGACCTCGGGGTGTCCGCCGACGCCCTCGACGAGCCGGAGCAGCTCGAGGTCGCCCCCCGCCGCCTGCAGGCGCCCGAATTCGACGAACTGCTGCCGATCGACGAGCTGCGCTGAGCTCCGATCGATCAGTGCGACGACCGCCCCGAAAAGACTCGGCGATCTACTCGTCGGCGACCGACGCGGCGAGCGCCGCGGCATCGGCGGAGCGCTCCGACGCCGACGCCTTCATGTCCCGCCGCAACTCCCGCGGCAAGGCGAAGGTGAGCTTCTCCGTCGCCGTGGTGACCTCGGCCACCTCCCCGAAGCCACGCTCGGCCAGCCAGTCGATGACCTCCATCACGAGGTCGTCCGGGACGCTCGCCCCCGAGGTCAGGCCGACCGTGCTTGCCCCCTCCAGCCACTCCTCGTCGATCTCGCTGGCGAAGTCGACCAGGTAGGCGGCCTTCGCTCCGGCATCGAGGGCAACCTCACGAAGCCGTACAGAGTTCGAGGAGTTCGTCGACCCTACGACGATCACGACGTCGCACTGGGGCGCGATCTCCTTGACCACGTACTGGCGGTTCGAGGTCGCGTAGCAGATGTCATCGCTCGGTGGCGACATGAGCAGCGGCAGCTTCGTACGCAGCCGTTCGACCGTCTCCATCGTCTCGTCGACCGACAGTGTCGTCTGTGACAGCCACACGACCTTGGCCGGATCGCGTACCTGGACCTTGTCCACGCCCTCCGGCCCGTCCACGAGCTGGATATGCGCGGGCGCTTCACCGGCCGTACCGATGACCTCCTCGTGGCCGTCATGGCCGATCAGCAGGATGTCGTAGTCGTCAGCGGCGAATCGCCGGGCCTCGTTGTGCACCTTCGTGACGAGTGGGCAGGTCGCGTCGATAGCTCGCAGGTTGCGTTCGCGAGCCTGGTCATAGACCTCGGGCGCGACGCCGTGCGCGGAGAACACCACGGTCGCACCCTCCGGCACCTCTTCGTTCTCGTCGACGAAGATCGCGCCCTTCGCCTCCAACGTCGCGACAACGTGCTTGTTGTGGACGATCTGCTTGCGTACGTAGATCGGCGCGTCGTAGAGCTTCAGCGCTTCTTCGACCGTCTGCACCGCGCGGTCGACTCCTGCGCAGTAGCCACGCGGCTTCGCCAGCAACACCCGCTTCGCCGAATCACCCATGCCCCCCATGGTACGGGCGCCCCGGCCGGCCGGGGTCACGGCGCGGAGCGCAGCGGCGTCGGTGCCCCCACCTAAGCTGAACCCTGTGAGCGGAGCGAGCGGAGACCGTGCCCGATGACCGAGGAGACACCGCGGTCTAGCCCGGAAAACCCGTGGCCGGTGCGCGTCGTCAGCCAAAAGATCGGCAGCTGGATCGCTCGACTCGGGTGGATCTGGGTGGACGGGCAGGTGGCCCAGATCACTCGACGGCCGGGGTCAAACGTCGTGTTCATCACCCTTCGTGATCCTTCGGCGGATTTGAGCCTATCGGTCACAACGAATCGCGACGTTCTCGATCTCGGTGCTCCCGCGTTGGCCGATGGCGCCCGCATTCTCGTGCACGCAAAGCCGGAGTTCTATCCGGCTCGGGGCAGCCTGTCGTTGCGTGCCGATGAGGTGCGCCAGGTCGGGCTGGGTGAGCTGCTCGCCCGGCTCGAACAGCTGAAGAAGCTGCTGGCCGCCGAGGGCCTGTTCGACCCGCGCCGCAAGCGCCGGCTGCCGTTCCTGCCCGGCCGGATCGGCCTGATCACCGGCCGCGCCAGTGCCGCCGAGCGGGATGTGTTGATGAATACGGGCCGGCGCTGGCCCGCCGTCGACTTTCGGGTGATCAACGTGGCCGTGCAAGGCACGTCGGCCGTCCCCCAGATGATCGACGCCATCTCGGTGCTCGACCGGGATCCGACGATCGACGTCATTGTGCTCGCCCGTGGCGGCGGCTCCACCGAAGATCTGTTGCCGTTCTCCGACGAGGCGCTGTGCCGCGCGGTGTTCGCGTGCACCACCCCCATCGTGAGCGCGATCGGGCACGAGACCGACGCGCCCTTAGTGGACTATGTGGCGGATGTCCGCGCGTCCACGCCGACCGACGTGGCCAAACGGATCGTGCCGGATCTGGCCGAGGAGATCCGGATCATCGGGCAGGCTCGCGCTCGCATGTGGCGCACGGTCAACCTTCTCGTCGACCGCGAGCAGCATCGGCTGGATGCGCTGCGCAGCCGGCCCGTCCTGGCCCGACCGGAGGTGATTGTCGACACGCGCGCCGCCGATGTCACATCGCTCATCGCACGGGCCGGGCGGGTGTTCACGCACCGCCTGGACGATGCCGACCGGGATATCGCCCACACGACGGCCCGCCTGCGGGCGCTGTCGCCCAAGGCGACGCTCGACCGGGGTTACGCGATCGTCCACCGGGCCGCCAACGGGCAGATCGTGCGGGCGCCCGACGCCGTCGCGACGGGTGATGCGCTGCGCATCCGCGTCGCCGGCGGCCAGATCGCCGCCAGTGTCACGCAGCCGGTCGCCACTGAGTCGCTGGCCAGCCAACCGTCCGCCAGCGAGCCGGCCGCCGAGACGCCTGCCACCGAGCTGCGCGGCACGGAAGCCGCGTCCAAGAATGCGGCCGCCGTCGGGACGCCCGCCAGCGAGCCGGCCAGCCGCGAGCCGGGCGCCCGCGAGCAGGCTCGAGCCAAACCGACTCGGCGCAGGGCCGGCCCGGCCGGTCCAGCCCGGTCGGAGCCCGACACCGCGGCCAAATCGGAAGACGCAACGGCCGGGCCAGTCCGGGCGGAGCCCGACACCGCGGCCAAACCAGAAGACCCGACGCCTGGGCCAGTCCGGGCGGAG
>DASQPR010000111.1:0-4080 GCA_035643815.1 Micromonosporaceae bacterium
TGATGGTGAGCAAGGTGCGCGGCTCCTTCCAGGAGGTCAGCGGCAAGATCACCGTAGCCGACGACCCGACCAAATCGCACGTCGAAGCGAGCGTTGTCGTAGAGAGTATCTCGACCGGTGTCGAGGCCCGGGACAACCACCTGCGCAGTGCCGACTTCTTCGACGCGAAGGCCCACCCGACGCTGGAGTTCGTCAGCACGAGCCTCACGCCGAAGGGCGGCAACGAGTTCGTCCTGCGCGGCGACCTGACGATCAAGACCACGACCGTTCCGGTCGAGCTGCTTGTTGAGTTCGGGGGCGCCACCGTGAACCCGTACGGCAAGCAGCTCTTCGGCTTCTCGGCAACCGGCGAGATCGACCGCGAGGAGTTCGGCATCACGTACAACATGGTCCTCGAGGCCGGTGGCGTGATGATCGGCAACAAGATCAAGATCGAGATCGAGGGCGAAGCCATCCGCGACTAATCATCGCAAATCGCGCCCTTCGGGTTCGAGCAATAAGGACAGACAACGGCGATTGCGTACGGCGAAATAATGGCCGTACGCAATCGCCGTCTTACTGACAGGTGAGAACTGTCCAATTCGTCCCTCGACCGATTACCCACCGTGCTCGTAACGTTGACGCACACTGTCAACTTCGGGAGCTACGGCATGGGTCAGGACGTCACGTCGGTGGCGTTTACGCGTGAGGATCGCACGCGGTACCGGCGTAAAGTCCGCCGCTGCCTCGACGTCTTCTCGCTGATGCTGAACGATTTCCCGTTCGACGCCGAGCGAACGATGACGGGCCTCGAACTCGAACTCAACCTGATCGACGCCGCAGCGGAGCCGGCCATGCGCAATCAGCAGGTGTTGAGTGCGCTGGCCGATCCCGCGTTTCAAACGGAGCTCGGTCTGTTCAACCTCGAACTGAACGCGCGACCTCGGATGATCGCCGGTCGCGGGTTCGACGACTACGAGGACGATCTGCGTACGGCAGTGTCCAAGGCCGACGACCGCGCCCGCAAATTCGATGCCAATCTCGTCGTGATCGGCATCCTTCCGACATTGACCCTCCGTCACACGATTCCGGACAACTTATCCGGCAACCCGCGCTACCAATTGCTGAACGAGCAGATCATGGAATCGCGCGGTGGGGACATGCCCATCGACATCCGCGGCGTTGAGCGGCTGCAGATCGAGGTCGACTCGATCGCGCCGGAAGCGGCCTGCACGAGCACGCAGTTTCATCTCCAGGTCGCACCGGAGGCGTTCGCCAGCTACTGGAATGCGTCCCAAGCGATCGCCGGCGTCCAACTTGCTCTCGGAGCCAACTCGCCCTTTCTCTACGGCCGCCACCTGTGGGCGGAGACGCGCATCGCGCTGTTCGAGCAGGCGACCGAGACGCGTCCGGACGAGATGAAGACGCAGGGCGTACGTCCGCGCGTATGGTTCGGCGAGCGATGGATCACGTCCATTTTCGACCTGTTCGAAGAGAACGTTCGCTACTTTCCGGCGCTGCTGCCGATCTGTGACAGCGAAGATCCGGTCGAGATCCTCTCCGGCGGCGGCGTGCCGCGGCTGGCTGAATTGCGCCTGCACAACGGCACTGTCTACCGATGGAACCGGCCCGTGTACGACATCATGGACGGTCGTCCGCATCTGCGAGTCGAGAATCGGGTGCTGCCGGCCGGACCAACGGTGGTCGACCTGCTGGCCAACGCGGCGTTCTACTTCGGGCTGGTCCGTGAGTTGGCCGAGGCGGCGGCACCACTCTGGCGCGCGCTGACGTTCACCCAAGCCGAGACGAACTTCTACCTCGCCGCGCGGGACGGCATCGCGGCGACTCAACTGTGGCCGGGCTTCGGCGAGGTCGCCGCCACCGACCTCGTCCTGAGGGAACTGTTGCCAATGGCGTACGCCGGCCTGGACCACTTCGGTGTGAGCCCGGACATTCGCGACCGCTTGCTCGGCATCATCGAGGCTCGTTGCCGTACGAAACGCAACGGCGCAACCTGGCAGGTGGAGACCGTACGGCACATCGAGGCGACGACGGGCATGTCGCGGTCGTCAGCGCTGCGGGAGATGCTGCGCCGTTATGCCGACCGGTTGGCCGCCAACGAACCCGTGCACACCTGGTCGTTCGAGTAGGAGATTTGCGAGACGATTCAACGCCGGCCAGGCTTGCGGCCCGAACGGGGGGACGGCCGGCTCGAGCTGTCCGAGCTCGTACCCGCAGATTTGTCCGCCTCAGTCGCCGTCGCGACCGCACCACCGTCGGTGGACGTCGCCTTGTTTGGTTGGGTCGTGCCCGGCACCGGCAGTCGGCCCGGCACGTCCTTCCCAACGCCGCCGAGCTGCACGGTCGACTCGTCGCCGTCGCCGTCGCCGTCGGCGGCGCCGGCGCCGGCCGAGGACGACGCGGAGGACGCGGAGGACGCGGAGGCGGCATCGCTGGACGCGCGTTGCATCGGCGCCGTCACAATCGACGATGTCCACGACGCGGCTTCCCGTTCGTCGGCGACACGCCGGGCCCGGCGCGTGTCCCGGTTGGCGTTCAGCACGACGACGAGCACCGAGCCGGCGAGGCCGGCAATCACCGCGTACGGCGCGGTCAGGTAGGCCGAGATCTGGGCGTTGGCCCGCACGCCGACGAGCCGCGGCGCGGTGAGCAGGTAGGCCGCCGCGACCATGAGCGGTCCGATCGCTCCCGACAGCGCAATACCGACCGCATTGTCACCTCGCCGGATCGCGATCCATGCGACGCTGGCGCCGATCAGCAGCGCGGCCCCGAACATCATTGCGGTGCCCGCCACCGACCACGTGGTGTGGAAATACGTGCCCGGCCCGAATGGCCAGACGGCAAGCGGCGCGACCCGTACGCCGTCGTCGTCGGCCACCCCGTCGATGGCGGCGGCGATCGCGAGCACCCACAGCCAGACCGCGCTGGCAAGCACGTTGAGGGTGATCGCTCGAGCGGCGAGGGCACACACCGCGACCAGGACCCCGATCACGACGCCGACCACCGCATACCCGACCGCGATCAACTCCGGAGACAGCGTCTCGGCGCGTACGGCAGCCCGCGCCGGCACGAGGACGAGTGCGACCGACAGCAGCGATCCGACCGCCGCACAGAACGCGATGAGCGTCCGCCACGTCGCGGTGGCCATCGCCCCGGGTGGCATCGATCGACCGCCGGTGGCGGGTCGCTGCGGCGGGGCGCCGATCTCGCCCGCGCTGCGTCTATCGGCCCAGATAGCGCCGGTCACGGTGGAGGTCGCCGCGATGAACGTGGCCCACGCGAGACTGGCGAGCCAGACCTCATCGGGTGTCCCGGACGGGCCCGGCACCCACGAGATGATGCCCAGGCCGTAGCCGAGCCCGAACTGAGCCGCAGCCGCTCCGGCGGCCGTGCCGACAGCGAGCCCGACGGACGATGTCCAGCCGAGTTTGGCCATGCCGGGCAGCGTACTGGCAAGCGGGAGGGAAGGCGAGCCGACGAATTCGCCGCGATGGGGCACACTCGTGGGGTGAGTTCGCTACCGCCAACGTCTGCCAACCATCCGTCCGCCGGCCCTCCTGCGCCCCGTTCCGGGACGTCGGCCGGCCAGGTCCTTGGCGCCATCGCGGCCTTTCTCGTGCTGGCCGCGGTGGGAGCAACGCTGGGCTGGACGTTGACCGACGTGACGCCGGCAGCGGCCGCACAAGGATCCACACCGCCCGCGTCGCCGACGACTGGCCCGTCGGCGTCGCCGACGCCCGAGTCCACGCCGTCCGAAACGTCGACGCCCACGACGACGCCGGGCAACAACGGGTTCGTCATTCCCGACTACGCGGGCGCGGGCACGCTCTTTAAAGACGCCCGCAGCGAACTGCGCGGGCATGGTCTGGCGGTCGATCTGATCTTTGCCAACAGTGGTAGCGCGCAGACCGTCAATCGCACGGATCCGGCCGCCGGTTCGCCAGCATCACGCGGCATGACGGTCAAGATCTACGTCAATGGCGTTGCGCCGCCGCTCAGCGTCCCACCTATCCCGAACAACACGAGGTGCTCGGATTGGGGGCGTCAGCTCGCGAGCATCGGCTTCCTGATCGCCGGCTA
>DASQPR010000112.1:0-6657 GCA_035643815.1 Micromonosporaceae bacterium
CGGTCCGCCGCCATGGACGTCGGCCGCATCGGGCTCGGGCAGCGGGTTCGTACCGCCGTGGGCGACTTACCGCCCCCCGCCACCCCCGCCGCCCAGCACCTCAGGTTTTGCTACCCGCTACGGCCTGGTTCGACCCGTACACAACCGATACATCGCCGGCGTCTGCGGCGCGTTCGCCCGAGCGACGAATACCGATCCGGTGCTGTGGCGCGTCGCGCTTCCGGTGCTGACCGTGCTCGGCGGCTTCGGCATCCTCGTGTATCTGCTGGGTTGGTTGCTGATCCCGGCCGAGGGCGACTCGGCGTCGCCGGTCGAGTCACTGTTCGGGCACGGCCGATCGAGCACGTCGAAGTGGGTGACGATCGTGCTCGGAATCATCTCGGCGGCATGGGTCGTGGGCACGTTCAGTAGCGGCATTGGCTGGAAGATCGTGGTTGCCGCCGCAGTGGTCGGCGCGGTGGTGGTGATCGGCGGCTCGCGCGGCAACAACGCTCCGCGTTGGTCGACCCGGCCAGTGGAGCCGCAACCCGGGACGGACCCGTACGGCTATGGCTGGTATGCCGCATCCGGCCAGACGGCAGCGGGAACTCCGACCGCGGGCGGGCCGGCTGCGGGCACCGCCACGATGAGCAGCCCGACGGCAGGCGTCCCGACCGCCGGATCCGCAACCGCCGGGTGGCCAGGCGATCCGGCCTCAACGGCTACCGGGACCGGGTGGCCTGAGTCGACGGCATGGCCTGCCACGGCCGTCGCCGCACCCGGCACCCAGCCGGCGTCCGACTCGCTCACGGAAGCGCCGCAGGACGCGACGGCGGCAGAGGGAGCGACGATCGCGGACGAGGCTGGCTGGCAGCCGCCGGCGTACCGTCCGCCATTTGCCCCGGGCGGTCCCTTCGCCCAAAGCGACCCGTACGCGCCGACGGCGTTCACCAACCTGTACGACGACCCGACGGCGTACCCGGTGGGCTTTCCGGGCCTGACGCCCGGCACACCGGCCCCACCGCCCGAAACGCCACCGGCTGAGCGCCGTCGGTCGACGGTTGCTCGGCGGATCACGTTGTTCGCGACCGTGCTCGTGATCGGCCTGCTCGGGATCCTCGACGCGACGAACACCATGTCCGTGCCCGCACCGGCCTACTTCGCGGCAGCGCTGGCAACTGTGGGTCTCGGGCTGGTGATCGGGTCGATGTTCGGCCGGGTACGGGGACCGATCTTCCTCGGTATCCTGCTCGCGATCGGACTGGTCGTGACCAGCCTGACCAGCGCGTACCACGGCGAGCAGGTCACGATCCGGCCGACCAGCTTCGCCGAGTTGCCCACCACATACCAGGGCAGTGTCGGACAGATCACCGTTGACCTGCGCAAACTTAACTTCGCCGGCCAAGATCGCCGGATCGACCTTCGGTTATCGGCCGGGCAGATCCTCGTCGAGTTGCCGCCAAACGTCGACGCCCATGTGGTGGCGAAGGTTGGCGCCGGGGACAACATGATCTTCGGCGAACACAACAACAGCGGCCTCCATGCCCGTGCCAACGTCACCGACGACGGCGCGGACGGGCCCGGCGGCGGCGAAGTCACCATCAATGCGAACATCGCGTTTGCTGGTCTTGTGGAGGTGAAGCGATGAGCCGGCGCCGGCCCGACGTGGCCGCCCTCGCCTTCGGTCTGGTATTCGTGGCAGCCGCTGTGTGGTGGGTGCTGAACCACAGCTTCGCGCTCGATCTCCCGAGCGTCGGGTGGATCATCGCCCTCGTGCTGATTGCGGTCGGAGCGCTCGGCATCCTGAGTGTCGTACGCGGCGATAGGGGCCGGGACCGCGAGCGGCGACGCGACGACTCGGATCGGTGGCGACCGCAGCCATAGCGACCGATGTCGGCGGTCGCGGTGTAAAGATGGCCGAAACGCTCGAGTAAACCGACATAAAGGTGGAAACGGTACCGCAGGACAGGCTCATCTCGCCCGCATATGCTGGCGCGATGAGCCTGTCCCCCGTTCCGGTCAACGACGCCGAGGGCTTCCGGACCGCCGTCCGGCTGAACGACCGAGCCGTCGCGGCGCTCACCACGGAGTTCGCCCGACACGGTGGTCCGAAGACGGGTCTCGTGATCGACGTCCGGCCCGAGTCGCCGATCCTCATTGCGGCGCTCGAAGCCGTCGGGGCCGAGGATCGCCTCACCGTCGTCGCGGCGGACGGCACCGTCGACCGCGTCGGCGCATTCGTCGCCGATCGCGGCGCGTGGGTCGCCGAGCGCGTACGGGTCGTCGACTCGTTGGATGCCATCGAAGCGTCCGAACGCGTCGACGTAGTGATCTTCGCTGACCCGGTGACCGGCACCGCTGAGGCCAAGCGCGCCCTACTCGACAAGGTCGCCGCGCGGCTCACGGAGGGCGGAGTCGTCACAGTGGCAACGCTTGCGGCACCCGGGATGGCCGATGGCGCAAGCGCCGAACTCGAGCGTCAAACCTCGTTCTACGGCGTCGGCGACGATCTGTTGATCCGGAACCGGCCACCGCTGCACATCCATCGACTCCGCTTCGCGGCCGCACCGGTCGAAGTCGCGGAACGGCTGCGGCCGGCGGTTCGGCCATCGAGTGTCCCGGTGACCAGGACCATGAACATCGACTCGAACGGCGTCGCCGCGGCCGGGATCGCGCTCGGTCTCGCGGTCGCCGCCAAGGCATCCGGCCGCCGTACGGCGTGGTGGCTCGTGCCCGCGCTCGCCGCCGCGCCGGTCGCCACGTTCTTCCGTGATCCGGAGCGGGACATTCCCAGCGCTGAGTCGGCGATCGTGGCCGCATCGGACGGCAAGGTGTTGTCGGTCGAGCGCGTCAGCGACAAGCGCCTCGGCGACGACCAATTCCTGCGCATCGCGGTGTTCCTCTCCGTGCTCGACGTCCACGTCAACCGGTCGCCGGTCGCCGGCCGGGTGGCCGACTATTTCGTCGAGGATGGCGGGTACGCCGCGGCGATGAGCCCGGCGGCGGAGCACAACGTGGCCGCGTACACCGTGCTGGACACGATTCACGGCACGGTGGTGGTAGCGCAGCGCACCGGACTGATCGCCCGGCGGATCGTCCAGCGTGCACCGGTCGGGTCGATGCTCGCGAAGGGCGAACGGCTCGGCCTCATCCGCTTCGGGTCGCGCACCGACGTGTACCTGCCGGCGGGGACGAGCGAGTCGACGGTCGTACCCGGGGACAAGGTTCGGGGCGGATCGACGGTCATCGCCCGCTGGCGCTGAGCCGTCGGCCCGTTGCGGCGGCCGGACGCGCTCGCGGCGACACGCGACGAACGCCCGACCCAATCGGGCCGGGCGTTCGTTCCGACGAGCTACGTCAGGCGGCTACCGCGTGGTGATCGGTGCGGTGGCGTGCCACCCACAACAGCGGCCCGCTGACCACATAAACGGCGACCAGTAGGGCAAACGTGACCTGGTAGTCGAAGTAGAAACCGACGACCGGCGCCGCCCACAGCCACGGGGGCAGCTTCGCCACCCGGGCCAGCTTCGCGTAAGGGAAGCCGGACACCATTGCGACCGCCAGCACGGCGACCGCGGCCACCGCTACCGCACCGGGCAGGCGCAGGCCGATCAGCACGGCCAGGCCCAGAACCGCAGCGGTCAACGTGGTCGGGACGCCGGTGAAGAATCGGCCGTCCTTGGGCGAGACGTTGAAGCGGGCGAGGCGGATCATCGCGCCCGCCGCGACCATCGCGCAGGCAACGCCGATCAGCGCCGTGGGCGCGGTGCCGTGCAGCGATGCGTACACCACCACCGGTGCGGCGATGCCGAACGAGCACATGTCGGCCAGTGAGTCCATCTGCGCACCGAACGGGCTGGCGACGCCGAGCTTGCGTGCAACCGCGCCGTCCAGACCGTCGAAAACGACGCAGCACATCAGCGCCACGGCGGCGAGTCGTACATCGTGGTGCATGCTCAAGAAGATCGCCGACATGCCGAGCATCAGGCTCGCGATCGTGAACGAGTTGGCCAGCGCGAACTTGGCCCGGCGGGCCGTGGTGACCTCGCCCGGGATCAGCGGGATCGTGCGCGGCACCTCGGCGTCGTCCTCGGCCGACGCACGGCGGCGAGCCGCCGCCTCGGCCACGGTGCGACGGGCATCCTCCTGCAACGCGCGAGCTGCGGCTTCGGCCAGCTCGCGGCGAGTCTCCTCCAGAACCGCGGCATCCGCGATCGACGCGCCGGTCGGTGGCGGACTTCCGGGCGCGATCATCTCGATCCGGCGCGTACGGCGTAGCAGCGTACGGCGCATCGCATAGGGTTGCCGGGGCTCACCGCCACGTCGGCGGACCACACGGATCATCATGAACGGCGCTTGTCGGGCCAGCGAACCGCTGCGACGCAGTCGGCCTGTCCAACGCCGTCCCGCGGGACGGGGGCTGTCATTCGAACGCCGGCGCCAGGGGGCTCTCGGCACGTTTCCTCCAGTGGGAACACGGCACCCTGCCGGTTCCGGATCAATCCTCGTGTCCGCCTCGGGGGCTTCGAGCCCGATGCGAGTCGCGGTCTACACGATCCCATAAGCGGCCGCCGGTTGGCGATGGCCGAACTGCGAACTGCTCGTCACCACACGTGGTGGCGACCGCCGCGAACTGGGCGAACACGGCGCACGTTTTAGTGTACGCAAACCCGCCATTCCGCAACAGCGATGTGTGATCCAGACATCACCTTGCGTAAGTTGTGAGAACCATCTGGGCGAGCCGATTGAGCTTGAGCTGCCGCGCCTCGGCCGGTGTGAACCATGCCACCCGATCGGTTGAATCCCCCAAAAGGCCCACAAACGGATCGGTGGGCCGCGGCACCTGGGCCTCGAAGATCGCCCGTACGGTGTGCCAGTCCAGCGCGCGCTGCTCCGGCCCGTACGCCCGCGGGTTGTGCATGTCGACCACGCCCAGCAGGTCTCCGACCACCGCCTCCTGGCCGGTCTCTTCGCGAATCTCGCGGAGCAGACCGTCACGGGCGGTTTCCCCGAAGTCGGTGCCGCCGCCGGGCAGATGCCAGTGACCGGCGCCCGGATAACCCGACGAGATCCGGGTCAACAGGATGCGGCCGGCCGGATCGTGCACGACGCCGTACGCGCTGAAGCGCTGGAACCGGATCGCGTCTGGGTCACGCGGGACCAACCGCGCGGCCGCGATCGTCGCCGCGTCGACGGGCGGCTGTGTTGGGTAGTCGAAGAATCGCGCGAGCCACGGCAACAACGTGATCTCGGCCAGCTCCTCCTTGGCGAACCAGCGAGCGCCATCCGAGCTTCCGACCGCCTCGTGCCGCAGGTCACCGCTGGTCACGCGGGCGTCGTACACGATCCGGTCGAAATGCGTGAGCCGATCGCCGCCGGGCGACAAGGCGAGGTCGGAGAGGACATCGACCAGCACGCCGACCTCGACCACGAGGCCCGTCTCTTCGACGAACTCACGCATCACCGTGTCGGTCGGTGACTCGCCGTGCTCGATGCCACCACCGGGCAGGTTCCACGATCCGGGGTAAAACGACTGGTCGGAGCCGCGCACCAGCAGCAGTCGTCCGTTCTCGTCATGGACGATGCCGTACGCGCTGATTTTGCGACCCTGCTGCACCGCGCCCCCCGTACCCCCAAAATGTTTCAAGGTCATCTGGGCGACAACATTACATCGCGTCCCTTACGCGGTAGTGGTGCGTGAAGGCGGGGGTGAAGCCCGCGGACGCATAGAGCGCACGCGCGGCGGGGTTGTCCGCCAGCACCTGCAGCCACAGCCGCCGGCCGCTCGCCGCATTGGCTAGGACCCGGAGCATCGCCGCCCCGAGTCCGCGTCGACGCGCGTCCGGCCGGACCGCCATGCAGTAAATACCGGCCCAGTCATCGACAAGCGCGAGGCGCCCCACCGCCGCTAGGCCCTGCTCGTCGGCGATGGACGCGTAGCGCCCCGGCACGCCGGTGAGGATCGTGCGGGCGACCGCTCGGGCCGCACCGTCACCGCGCCCATCGACAAGCCACCACAGGTCCATCCACGCTTCATCCGGTTCGTCGGTCACCGATGCGTCGGTGGTCAGGCTCGCCGAATTGGTCGCCGCGTCGGTCACCGATGCGTCGGTGGTCAGCCTCGCCGGATTGGTCGTGGCGTCACCGACGAGCACCTGCGTCGGCGCGTCGACCCGGTAGCCGCGGTCGGCCAAGCGGCTGTCCAGATCGGATGGACGCGCGCCCGGCGTCACCTGGAACGTCGGCGGCAGACCGCGTTCGGCATAGGCGCGTTCGACCGCGGTGATCGCGGCATCCACATCGGCCGGATCGGCGTTGGGCAGGACGGAATTCGCTCGGCGGGTAACCCCGTCGGCGAAGCGGGCTCGCCAGCCGCCGATCGCCACGGTCTCGGGTGCCGGCCACGCCAAATCCATCAGGCGTTGGAGCCGGTCCGCCGTGGTCACCGTGACTTCATCGGGTACGGATGCCCGCGGCGAGCTATCGGGCATGGTGCGTGCGAGCCGTACGAGGTCGACGCGCGGTCTTCGTACGCCGCCGAGGCGGGTTGCCGTTGGCAGCGAGCGCTTCCGCCGTGACCTCGGTCAAGTCGTCGGCCGGATCGAGCGCGCCTATCTCGGTCGGGGTGAACCACCGGGCCTCCTCGGTCGAGCCGCCGACATCGTGCACCGTCGGCTC
>DASQPR010000113.1:0-2404 GCA_035643815.1 Micromonosporaceae bacterium
CCTCCTCGTCTTCTTCGACGACCTCGCCTGGCGCGCGGTCGGCACGGTCGGCGGCGGGAACGGGATCTACACCTACGAGAACGACACCGGTCCCGACGGCGCGAACCACGCGCAGGACGGGCTGCTGATCATGTCCGGGCCCGGAGTCGACCCCGGCGCGGCGGAGACGATGGACCTGCTCGACGTGGCGCCGACGGTGCTCGAGCTGCTCGGGCTCGAGCCGCTGCCGTCGATGCGCGGTGAGAGCCTGCTCGGCGACTGAGCGTTATCAGGGGCCGAGGATCGGCAGGCCGTGCGTGGGCACGTAAAGGTTCTCTTGCAACGTCCCGCCCGGGATGCCGACCGGAGCGGCCACGATCGCGTTGCCCGCGCTCCCGCCCGCCGGGATGACGGTCGCGTTCATGTGGTCCGCGATCATCGGGCCCTGGATCGTGCGCACGAGCGAGGGCAGCGGCATGTCCGCGAGGTAGTTCGGCGAGCTCCAGGTCGCGCCGCCGTCGATCGACGAGACGTAGCCGAGCCGGAGGTCGCACTGGTCGGACGGATTCGCCGGGTCGACGTACGCACACGACGCGAGCGGATAGCTGTAGAAGTAGAGGCCGAGGTGCGCGGCCGTTCCGGCGGTGTCCAGGTCAGCCGCGATGCTCGGGGTGAAGTGGTCGACCGGGTTCGCGGTCGTGTCGTCGACCTCGATCGGGATGCGCGCCGGCTCGCCGAACGCCGGATTCGGGTCCGCGTCCGTCGGCGCAGGCATCACCGCCATGGCGATGTCGTTCGGCGTCGAGGAGACGGATCCGACGCGGAACGACCGCGTCTGCCAGACGAGGTACACGTTCCCGGCGCCGTCCATCGTCGACGTCGGCAACAGCGACGTCCGGAGGCCCTGCGCGACGGCGTGCGTCGCGGTGAAGTTCGGCAGGATCTGCGTCTCGGCCGAGAAGTGCTGCCCGCAGTCGTTCGACGTCCACCAGCTGAGGCCGCTGCTCGCGGTCGGGATGACGAGGCGACCGCAGACGCTCCCCGGGTCCGAGCCCGGAGGCGGCGGCTGCACGAGCGGCACGGCGCCGATGTCGCCGGTGTGGCCGGTCTGGGGCGCGGTGATGCTCGCGACGTGGGCGCCGGTGACGTGGTCGCGGACGAGCGCGGGGGCGAAGTCGATGCCCGTCCCGGTGGCGCCGGCCGTGCCGACGTTCGTGACCGTCACCGTCTCCTGGTTGCCGCCGCTTTGGTCCACGTCGACGTCGATCTCGCGGTCGTTCACCTGTGCGCCGGCCGCGTGCGCCGAGGCGAGCGGCACCGTCAGCGTCACTCCCGTGCCTGTCGCGCCGGCGGTGCCGACCGTCCGGATCGTCGCCGTCTCGACGCCCGCGCCGGTGTCGACCGTGACCTGCTGCCCGGCCGGCGTGACCGGGATCCCGCTCGCGTGGGCATTCGAGAGCGGAGCCGTGAGTGTGACGCCGGTGCCCGTCCCCCCGGCGGTGCCGACCGACTGGATCACGGCGCTCTCGAACGCGGCGCCGGTGTCGATGTCGATCGTCTGGCCGGCGGCCATCGCGGCGACGCTGGCGACCTTGATGTTCGTGTCACCCGCCGAGCTTGGGGCCGAGAGCGTCGTGGTGAAGAACGGCGTGACGGAAGCGGTCTTGATGTTCTGGTCGCCTGCGGCGGCTGCTGCGGCGAGCGTCGTGCCGATGCCGTTCACGCTCGCGACCTTGATGTTCGTGTCGCCCGCGTTTGCGCTCTTCCCGGACCCGAACATGCTCGCGAGCGTCGTCTCGCCCGAGACGTCGCCGGTGTTGCCGTTGTCCGGCACCGCGTTCGCGCTCTGCGTCCACGTCAGTCCGGCGTCGCTCGACACCTCGACGAGCGCCCGGTTGCCGTTGCCGTTGTTGTCGTAGACGACGTAGCAGTTGCCGAAGCCCTTGCTCGCCGGCCAGTTGTCGCACGTGAGCCACGGCAGGTCCGGCACGTCCTGGGTTCCCTGCACCACGTGCT
Source organism: Micromonosporaceae bacterium (assembly GCA_035643815.1). Lineage (GTDB taxonomy): Bacteria > Actinomycetota > Actinomycetes > Mycobacteriales > Micromonosporaceae > DASQPR01. The sequence goes on from DASQPR010000113.1 coordinate 1,996, forward strand.
GGCAGATCGGCGTGCCCCATTCGATGTCCTTGGTCGAGAAGTTGACGGTGCCGCGGTCGAGGAGGATGCCCTGCACGGCAGCGTTGCCGGCGTAGCCGGTCGTGCTGGCGAGCCAGATGTCGTGCTTCGCGTCGTAGGCCACCGACGAGTCCCCGCCTCGGGTCAGCGCGCCGGCGCAGGTCGTCGACTGGCCGCCCTGGACGGTGAGCGGCAGCTCCCCGTGGTTCCACGACTGTCCGCCGTTGACGCTGATGGCATAGCCGATGTCGGAAGCACCGCCGTTGTAGATGTGGCCGACCTCCGCCGTTGCGACGATCGTCGACAGCTTCGCGAAAGTTCCGGCACGCGCCGGGTTCTGCGCGGAGGCGATCGTCGGCTCGACGACGCTCCGGTGATAGCCCATCGAGTC
>DASQPR010000114.1:0-3822 GCA_035643815.1 Micromonosporaceae bacterium
GATTTACCGAGCGTCATTGGCCACGTGCAGTCCGTGCATACGGCGCTGGCATCAGCCGAGCTTGACCCGTACCCGCCTATTGGCCTTGCCCTTGCTTTCGACCTTGACCACCGAGATCTTGCCGATCTGGGCGGTGCTGGCCACGTGCGTGCCGCCGTCGGCCTGGGTATCGAGCCCAATGATGTCGACGATGCGGATCTCCTGTTCGTCGGGCGGGATGAGGTTGCTCTGTGTACGGATGATGTCCGGCAACGCGAGCGCCTCGTCCCGGGGCAGCACCTTTACCGCAACGTGGCGGTCGGCGGTGACCTCGGCGTTCACCAGGTCTTCGAGCCGCACTTTGAAGTCCGGCGGCACCTCAGGGAGGTTGAAATCCATGCGAGCCTCGCCCGGCTCCATGTTCCCGCCGGTGACGAGCGCACCGAAGTCGCGGAACACCACACCACACAGCACATGCAGGCCGGAGTGCGTACGCATCAGCAGGCTCCGTCGAACGTCCTCGACCGCGCCGGTCACCTGTGCACCGACCGGTGGCAACGGGTCGCCGTCGGCCGGGATCAGGTAGAGGTCATCGCCTTTCCGCGTGCCCGCGATGTGCGTCTCGACGCCGCCCCACAGCAGGACGCCGTGGTCCGGCGGCTGGCCGCCACCGCCCGGATAGAACGCCGATCGATCGAGGACGATGCCGGTCTCCGGATCGCTCGCGAGGACCGTGCACGACCATTCGCGCAGCGTGGGATCGGCGAGGTCGAGCCGCTCGGTCCGGCCGTGATGTGTCACACCCATGGTGCCTGAGCGTAAACCCGGGCCGTTAAGCAGGCGCCGCCCCGGGCGGCAACACAGCTATGCGCGGCGGCGTGTTACCCGCCGCAGCACGCCGCACGGACGGCACGATAGCCGGCGTCACGCTGCATTCAGGAAGCCGGCGATTCGGTCCCGCAGATCGCTACGCTGCGTCCACAGCACGCCGGGGCGATCGTAGATGTACAACGTTGACTTTGGCAGCACCTCGGCCAGTTCTTCGGCCACCGACGCCGGATGCACGTCGTCGTCGCGGCAGCCGATCACCAATGCTTCCGCGGTGACGTCGGCGAGAGCCATACGGTCTTCGACCGGGATCTCCTCCGGCAGGCTTGCGAGACCCGGTGCGAGGCCGTCGTTCATCAGCTGCTCGACCCGTTGGCGCAAATAGGCCCAGCCCGGAGGCGTGTTCCGGAGGTTAGCTGGGACCTCTAATGCCACCGCGGACGCCACCTCCCCGGCATCACCGGTCTCGATCGCGGCGAGGAGGCTCGTCAGCCGATCGCCGGCGGGCTGCTCCCGCGGCTTGTCCAGGGCGGACGGCACGTAGAACACGACGCGTTCGAACCGACGTGGATCGTCAGCCAGCGCTCGGCAAAGTGCACCGGCGCCGAGGCTGACGCCGAGAGCTCGGGTTGCACCGGTCAGATCGGCTACCGCTCGTAGATCGCGCGCCAAGTCGGCATACGTCCACCGGCCCTCGGGCGCGCTCGACCGACCGTGACCCCGAAACTGGAAGAACACCCGGCGGCCGTTGACCGCGCTGCCGAGCGGTCGCGTTTCGGCGATGCCATTGCCCAAACCGTGTGCGAACACGGTGACTGGCTCGCCTGCCCCGGTGACCAGGTATTCGAGTTCGACACCATGCGGAGTGCCCAGCATTGCTGTCTCAGGCTGCGGCAGCAGCGGACGGCCGGAGTGAGGACCGGTCGGCCCGGGTCCGTACGTGTTCGGGCCTGCACCGGGCGGCGGTGGCCAGCGGAAATCCCTCACCAGCTGCCGCGACCGTCGACCGCGTCACGCAACGCGGGCCGGACATCGAGGAGATAGACGAGGGCAATCGCGACGGCGATGGCACCGAGAGCACTCCGGACGATGCCGAACAACAACGTGAGCACGAGCGCACCCGCGGTCAACGCGACCCACGCACCCTTGGGGACGGAGCCGACGGCGGCGAACGCGGCGGAACGGCGCGTCACCACGTGCACGAACGCCCAGACTTCGACGACCAGCGCGATGGCTAGCAGGACGAGAGCGACGTAACCGGTGACCGTGGTGTAGAAGATGGGCGCACTTGCCATGCCTCCAGCTTAAGCCGCCGACAGCGAAGCGCCCGCCCGGATGGGCGGACGCTCCGTCGTTGCGTCGTATGTGTCGGTCCGTTCGGCCTTGCCGACCGGTGTCAGGCCTTCTTCGTGGCCTTCTTGGCGGCCTTCTTCGCCGGCTTCGGGGTGGGCGTGCCGGTGACGTCACCCTCGAGGACCTCGTCACCCGCTACCGCGTCGGCGGGAGCTGCGTAGACCTCAGCGACCAGCGTGTCGTTCGGACCCGGGATGGTCCGACCCACAACCTGCGTACCCCGAGCGACCAGCTCGGCGTAGATCGCCGTGGCCTTTTCCTGCGCGACGTGCGCGTTGGTGCGCACGACGCCGGCGTTACGTCGAGCCGACTCGCGCAGCTTGTCGGTGTCGGTGTCCACGACGCGCTGGCGGAATTCGGCAACGATGGCCGGCAGCTCGGCGACCCGAGCGGTGATCTTGTCCTGGAGGACGTTGACTCGACCGGGGAACTCAGTCTGGAGGCGCTCCTGCAGCTCGGCAACCTTCGCAGGCACCTTGCGCAGACGCTCGATGGCGAGGTCGCCAGCACCGGCGGCGGCATAGAGCGGACCGGGGATCTTCGTGGTGTCAGTCTTGGGCATTGCTACTCCTTCTCAGTCGCGGTCGCGACCTTGGTGGTCTTCGTTGAGTCGATCTTCTGTGGGCACCTTGTTGGTCGATGCGGGTTTCGACCGCACCGTCTTCGTGGCGTCCGTCTTCGTTGCCGGCGTGTTGGTTGGCGCCGTCCTGGTTGGCGCCGCGGTCGCTGTCGCCGGTGATGGGATGGCGGACCCGTTCGTCGGGCGGCTGTGCCGGCGCGACGTCGCTGTCGCGGTCGGTGATGCTGGAGCATCGGCGTCGCGTGCGTTTTCGCGACGGAACGTCTCGTAGATCTGGGTCAGCGTCTGCTTCTGGACCTCGGTGAGATCGGTGTCGCTGGCAATCGCGGCGAGCACGCCCTGACCGTCCTTCAGATCGAGAAGACCGGCCCGGAGATACATCACCGGTGTCGACACCCGCAGCGCCGTCGCGAGTTGCTGGAGCACCTCGGCACTCGGTTTGCGCAGGCCACGCTCGATCTGGCTCAGGTAGGGATTGGACACGCCGGCCTGCTCAGCGAGCTGCCGCAACGAGATGCGTGCGTTTTGACGCAGGTCACGGATGAAATCGCCGATGTCATGGGACAGAACCTTGGGCGTTGCCACGTCGCCAAGTCTAGGAGCAAGTGCTAGCTGTTGCAAGCGGAACGCTAGCTGCGGTTACTCATATCACCGTCGATGGATCTGCCGGCTGTGACGCCGATCAGGCCCGATCATGGTGCAATTCCGGTGCGCGGGCACCCGAAACGCACCAAGATCTCCGCCGAGCGACCATCTCAGCGGAACCGAGCGACCGAACGCACCGAACCGACCCGCCGCCCGCCGCCGAGCACTGGCGTCTCGGCAACCTCGCCGAGCGCCGGAGCCTCGACTCCGAGCACCGCGAGCGCCGCCACCAGCACCGGAACTCGTGCACGCATCGCACCGTCGTCGACCTTGATCGCGACGGCCCCGGCCCCGGGCACAGCCACCGCGAGCACGCCTTCGGCGCCACCCTTCGAAAGCAACCCTGGTACGCCGGTCATCAGGTGCTCGTCGTCGGCGCCCGTACCGGAGACGAGCGTGGGGTGCGCCCGCATCGCATCGGCGACCCGACGCTCGTC
>DASQPR010000115.1:0-4818 GCA_035643815.1 Micromonosporaceae bacterium
ACATCGCGATCGGATACCGCGCCGACGAAGCATCGGCCAACCAGGTCGTCGCGCGGGTGACCGACGCCGGCTCGAGGTGCATAGCGGTTCGCGTCGACACCGCCGACGAGGCCGACGTGGAGCGGCTGTTCGCGACGGCGGCGGCCGAGTTGGGTCCGGTCACCGCGCTCGTGAACAACGCCGGCACGACCTCACCCATGGGCCGGCTGGCCGACGTGCGGCCGGCGGACATCCGTCGGGTCATCGACGTCAACGTCACCGGCGCCTTGCTCTGCGCCCGGATGGCCGCCCGTACGCTCCCGCGCGGCGGCGCGATCGTGAACCTGTCGTCGGCGGCCGCGACCCTCGGCAGCCCCGGTGAGTACGTGCACTACGCGGCGAGCAAAGCAGCCATCGACACGCTGACCCTCGGGCTCGCGAAGGAACTCGCCGCCGATGGAATCCGCGTCAATGGCGTCGCTCCGGGCATCATCCGTACGGAGATCCATGCGGTGTCTGGCATGGCGGACCGACCCGACCGGCTGGCCGACCGCATTCCGATGCACCGTGCCGGCGAGCCGCCGGAGATCGCCGAGGTGATCGCCTGGCTGCTCAGCCCGGCCGCGTCGTACGTGACCGGCACGACGATCCGCGCCGCCGGTGGCCTGTAACCGCGACGGTCGCCACGCCGGTCAGTCGGTGCGCTGGGGTTACTTGTGCGCCAACACAGTGACGGTGCCGATCGTCAGTTCCGGCTTGACCTCAAGGATGTCGCCGACGCGCGCGACCTGTTCGTCGAGTTCCGCGCGTTGAGCCACGGTGAGCGGCCCGAACGGCTCGACGACGATTCGCGTGCGCCGCCCGGACAACCGATGGTGCCAGACGCCGGCTACGGTGCCGCCGACGAGCACGACGGGAAATGTGCCGGCCTGGCCGTGAGTCAGCGCCCGCGTCGCCGCCGTCGCGGGGAAAAGCAGCTCGCGCGGATGGCAGCCGACCGTGTACGCGTCGAAGTAGGGCAACAACCGAAGGCACGACGCATCCGGACCCGTCCGGCCGACACTGTCGGAAGCGAGCACCCATGCGACGTCACCCGGGGCGGGTCGGCCGCCCGAGCGGTCACGAGCGATCTCCTCGATCGTCGCCGGCTCGAGTTCCGCCGCGATAACCGCGAACATCGCGACGCACCAGGCTCGCGGCGCTCCAAGCCACCGCGCGAACTCGTACGGTGTCGCCGGGCCGTACGCCCACAGGAATCGCCGGACGAGTTCGGCCACCGCGTGGGAACCGTCATCGGGCCGGAACCCGGGCACCCAGGCACTCGGATCGGTGTACGTGACCCGCCGCCCCCGAGCCGGGCCGAAGCACAGGAGGCCACGATGGGCCGCGACACCGATCGCCTGCCGCCACCGCGGCCAGAAATCGCCGAATGCTGGCACCACCGGATCGGCCGCCCACGACCCAGTTGCGTCGACGACTGCTGCGTCGAGTTCCTCCACCGTCAATTCGCCGCCGCGCAATGCGACGCTGAGCGCGTCCAGGACAACATCCGTTTGCGCCGGAGTTAGGCGGGCGGATTCGGGCAGTGACGTCGGGCGCGCCGGGATCGCCGACAGCGCGCCGGTCCACATCGGCAGGTCACGCGCCGGCAGAAGGTGCACCGTGCCTCGCGGCCCGTACGTCTTGACCAAGCTCTTGTGTGTCCACAATGCGTCGCGGACGTCCGTACGTGTCGACCCGGCCAGCCGGAGCCCGACGGACAGTTCAGCGGCCGACATGACCTGGGCGTGCGCGCCGCACATCGCCGCCACCACGTCCGCGATCGCGCCACCCGACGGCGCATCGAGCGCGTGCCGCGCCAGCCGCCGCGCGCAGACCTCGGCCCAGGTGAGCCGTGCGGTCACCCCTCCGCCCGCAGCACGTGGATCATCCGCCACGCATCCGGATCGTTGAGGGCCCCACCGTCGAAGTCGCCGAACTCGCCGTCCACCCGCATGCCCGCGAGCCGCGCCGCCGCGTGCATCTCGTCCCGTGTCCAGAATCGGTCCGGCTCGATGCTGGTGATCGACTCGGCGCCGTTCGGGCCGGCCATGCTGAGCGTGACGTGCAACGGCGTCAGCTGGGTGACCGGGTCGATGACATCGCTGTCCGCACCCCAGGCCAGCGTCGCCTCGATGCCGTCCCGCGTGCAGGTCCAGGACGCCTGCGTCGCCTTCGCGCCGAACTGCTCGGTCGGATGGCTGCCCTCGATGATGTAGCACCCGCCGGGGGTGAGCGCTCGGCGGACGGCCGTCAGGTGGGCGATCATGTCGTCGAGCGTGAGCACGTACGAAATCGAGCTGATCATGCAGAACGCGAGGTCGACCGGCTGCGCCAGCGTGAAGTCCCGGATATCGGCGTCGAGCACGTCGATGGTGACACCGGCCGCGGCGGCGTTCGCCCGGGCCCGATCGCGCATCGTCGGGGAAAGGTCGATCGCAGTCGCCCGCCAGCCGCGCTTCGCGCATTCGATCGCGTGCTCGGCCGGCCCGGCCGCCAGCTCCACGACCGCCTGCGGCTTCCGTCCGGCCATCCGTACCAGTGCGTCGATCTCACCCGGCACGTCCCGATAGCTGAAGGCGATTTCATAGCCGAGGGCAAGGTCGTAGATCGAGTTCACCCGGACAGTCTGGTAGCCCAGGCCGCGTCGCGGCAAATATTTGCGCCAGCCGGTCGGTCCTCAGGCTTCGCGGTCGGTGGGATCGACGCCGCGATCCAGGTCGTCCCACATCGAAGCATGGGTACGGGGACGACGCCCGGCCGCGCTGGCGCGGCCGGATGCCGCGTCCGAGCCGCCACTGGCCGCCCCGGCGGCGGCGTCGCTCATCGATGCATCCGCCGGCGCGTCGGGGGAACCGGGGTGCACCGCCGGACGTTCATAACGCGCGCCCATCGCCGGCCAGGTCGCACCGGAGCGCATCGCGGACACGCCCGCCCAGGCAATCCCGAGACCGCCGACACCGACGATCACCGGCCACGCGCCGGCGGCGACGTCGAGCCCGTCGATCGCGCCGGCGACCACACCGAGCCCGACCAGCACGAGCAGCAGGCCGATCATCGTGCGTACCCGCCCCCGCGTGGCCAACAGCGCACCGGCACCGGCCAGACCGACCAGCGCCAAGGCCGGCAGCCAACCGACGAGGGACGCGCCGCTGTGGTCGACGAGCTTGGCCGGCAACGGCGCCGCCTGGCGTTGCGTCGTCGTCGTCCAGGTCCGTGTCACGGCGAACAGTGCAAGCCCGGCCCCGATGAGACACGCGAGCACAGCCGTGGCGAGGCCCCGTCGCGCCGCCCGTCGGCGCGCGGCATCGTTGACCAGGGCAACGTTGGCTAGGGCAACGTCGACCTGGCTATCGCCAACCGGCGCTTCGCCGACCGGCGTTTTGTCGACCGGCGTTTTGTCGACCGGGGTGTTGCCGACCGGTGTCGCCGGGCTCGGCTCGGTCATCGGGCCGGCCGCAGCGTCTCGGCGGTCGCGATGGCGGCGAGGACGGCGGCCGCCTTGTTCACCGTCTCCTGCTCTTCGGCCGCCGCCTCCGAGTCGGCCACGACGCCGCCACCGGCCTGCACGTACGCGACACCATCGCGCAGCAACGCCGTCCGGATCGCGATCGCGGTATCGAGGTCGCCGCCGAAGCCGAAGTAGCCGACGATCCCGCCGTACAGGCCGCGCCGCGTCGGTTCCAACTCCTCGATGATCTCCATCGCTCGGACCTTCGGGGCGCCGGAGAGCGTACCGGCCGGGAACGTGGCGACGAGCGCGTCGAACGGCGAACGCTCCGGCTCCAACTCGCCGACGACCGTCGACACGATGTGCATCACGTGGCTGTAGCGCTCGATCGTGGCGAACTCCGGCACCTCGACCGTCCCCGGCTGGCAGACCCGGCCGAGGTCGTTGCGGCCAAGGTCGACGAGCATGACGTGCTCGGCCCGCTCCTTCGGGTCGGCCAGCAGTTCGGCGGCCAGATTTGCGTCCTCCTCCGGCGTCGCGCCGCGCCACCGGGTGCCCGCGATCGGGTGCAGCAGCGCGCGCCGGCCGGTCACCTTGAGGTGCGCCTCCGGCGACGACCCGACGACATCGAACTCGTCGAACCGGAGCAGATACATGTACGGACTCGGGTTCGTCATCCGCAGCACGCGGTAGATATCGAGCGGGTCGGCCTCCGTCCGGCGCTCGAACCGTTGGGAGATCACGATCTGGAAGCCTTCGCCGTCCCGGATCGCCTCCTTCGCCTGTTCCACCGCCTTCTGGTGCAATCCTTCGGGCGTCCGGGACGTGCTCCGGCCGGCCGCGCTGACCGTGACAGTGGACACCATCGGCGGTGTCGGGCGCGCGAGCGCCGTCGTCATCGCGTCGAGCCGGCCGATCGCCTGGTGGTAGCCGGCGAGGTGGGCCGCCTCGTCCGCGTCGGGCGCCACGATCACGTTCGCGACCAGCAGCGCTGTGCCGGTGAAGTGGTCGAGGACGACGAGGTCGGTGGCCAGCATCATGCCGAGGTCCGGCACGTGCAGATCATCCGTCGTCAGATCGGGCAGGCGTTCGAAACGCCGGACGATGTCGTACGCGAGGAAGCCCACCAACCCACCGGTGAGCGGAGGTAGGTCCTCGCCGGTTTCTGGCTGCTCGGTCGATGCGAGCGCGGCGACGGTGGCCCGCAGCACCTCGACCGCGTCGCCGTGCGTCGGCAATCCGGGCGGCGGCGCACCGAGCCACACCGCGGCTCCGTCGGCGCTCGTCAACGTGGCCACGCTGCGCACGCCGATGAATGAGTAGCGAGACCAGACCATACCGGCGGGGGT
>DASQPR010000116.1:0-3645 GCA_035643815.1 Micromonosporaceae bacterium
ATCTCGTCGGCGCCGTCGGCCTCGTAACGCGCGGCCAACTCCACCGGGTCGCCGGCATCGCGCAGGTTGGCGAAGTTGACGCCCTTCACGACGCGGCCGGCCGCCACATCGAGACACGGGATCACACGTACGGCAACGGCCACGTCGACCAGCCTAATGGCGCCCGTCGCGCGGGCCGGCGGCGCCGACAACGCATCTCGGTCACTGAGCCGTCCGTCCGGCGGTGGCCAGGAGGGGCCGTGACCGGACGGGAACCCGCGCGGTCACGGCCGGAAATCGACTAGCGCGACCAGGTGGCGATGAGGGTCGCCCGTCCGATCGTGTGGGCGACAATGTTGAAGCCGGCGTAGCCCGGTGTCACCGAATCCGGGATGCCGAGGTTATCGGTGTCGAGCGCATGCACGGCGAAGATGTACCGGTGCTCCTGGCCGGGCGGCGGCGCCGACCCGTCGTACTGCTTCTGGCTCATGTCGTTCTGCAGCCGGATCGCGCCGGCCGGAAGGGCGAACGAGGATGCGCCGGCGCCGCGGGGCAGCGACGTCGTGTCCGGGCCGAGTCCGACGATCAGCCAGTGCCAGAAACCGGAGGTCGTCGGCGCGTCCGGGTCGTAACACGTCACCGCATAGGCCCGCGTCCCGGCCGGTGCGCCCGACCAGGACAGCGACGGGCTCACGTTCTCACCGCCGGCACTGTCGTGCACATGCTTGTCGGCAAGGCGCTGCCCATCGGTCATGTCGTCACTGGTCAGCGAAAACGACGGCACCTCAGGCAGCGTGTCGTACGGATTCGGTACAGGGATCGGCATTGAAACCTCCCGAGAAAGATCGTTGTCGGGGCAAACGTTAGCTCGCGGCGACCAGCTTCGCGCGGGAACTCCACCCTTGCCGCCGGACCGATCATGCGGCGAGGGCGACCACCTCGACCTCGACCAGGTGATCGGGGTGCAAAAGCCCGGCCACGATCACGAGACTGGCCGCCGGTCGGACCGCGCCGAACAACTCGCCGTGCACTCGTCCGACCGCGTCGGCGTCGTCCCGGTGGGTCACGTACATCCGGGTGCGGACGACGTTCGCCGGCCGGATTCCGACATCGTTCAGCGCGTCGAGCGCGATCCCGAATGCCGTACGGGCCTGGGTCGCCGCATCGCCGACGCCGACGACGGCGCCGTCCACTGTCGCCGTACAGCCCGACACGAAGGCAAGCCCGTCGGTGCGTACGACCCTGGCGTACCCGTAAAGGTCTTCCCACGGACCGCCCGACCCGCGGCGCTCGACGCCGCCGACGAGGCCGGTCATGCCGCGACCGCCGAGGCCAGCGTCCGCAACGCCTCCGCGACGGTGAACGCGCCGACGTAGAGCGACTTCCCGGCGATGACACCCTCCAGGCCGATCGGTTCGAGTTCGGCCAGCGCCCGCAGATCGTCCAGCGTGGACACACCGCCGGAGGCGATCACCGGCGCGTCCGTCCGCGCGCACACCGCGCGCAGCACGTCGAGACCAGGACCGGTCAGGGTGCCGTCGCGCGAAATGTCGGTGACCACGTATCGGGCGCAGCCGGCCGCATCAAGGCGACCAAGCACCTCGAACAGGTCGCCGCCATCTCGGGTCCAGCCGCGAGCGGACAGCGTCCAGCCCTCGCCGTCCGACGACCCGGCCGCACGCCGCCGCACATCCAGACCGATCGCGATCCGGTCGCCATACTCCGCGATCACCCGGTCACACCACTCCGGCGCCTCCAACGCGGCGGTGCCGATGTTGACGCGTGCGGCGCCGGTCGCGAGCGCGGTCTGGAGCGAGGCGTCGTCGCGGATGCCGCCGGAGAGTTCAACGTGCACGTCAAGCTTTGCGATCACCTGGGCGAGCAACTCAGCGTTCGAGCCTCGGCCGAATGCGGCGTCGAGATCGACGAGATGGACCCAGTCCGCGCCGTCACGCTGCCAGGCCAGGGCCGCCTCGAGCGGATCGCCGTAGCGCGTTTCACCGCCGGCAACGCCGTGCGGTGCGAGCCGCACGGCCTGGCCGTCCGTCACATCGACGGCGGGTAACAAGGTCAACATGGGTACGCCTTCCGAAACGCTCGGTGTTGCAAACGGTCACTCTCGCTCAATGGCTGCGCCGGCCGAACGCCAGGACGATGATCGCGGGTGCCACGATCAACAGGGTGGCGGTGAGCGCGATGCGGGTCGCGAAGCTCGCCACGTACGTCCAGATCAGCCACAGCGCGACCACGGCCGCCAGGCTGATCATGATGCGCTCGCCGTAGCTCCGCCGGGGGTAGAGCTTGCCCACGCGCCGGTCGGGCCGGCGTGGTGTCACCCGCCGGATCAACTGACGCCGCTTGGCTTTCCGCGCCACGGCCCGTTCGCGGGCCGCCCGGGCCTTGGCCGCCTCGGCCTCGCGCTCGGCCCGGCGGATCGCGCGCTGTTTGCTCACCTCGAAATCCTCACCGCTCCGCTACGCCGGCCACCCAATTCCGCAACAGCGTAGCGCCCACGTCACCGGACTTTTCCGGGTGGAACTGGGTGCCCGCGAGTGCTCCATCGGCGGATTCGGCAGCGGCGATGAACGGCTCGCCGTGCGTCGTGGTCGAAATGCTCACTGTCGGGTCGGTGGCCGCGGCGGCATAGGAGTGGACGAAGTAGAAGCGCGCGTCCGGATCGATGCCGGCGAACAGGACCGAGTCGGCCGGCGCGTCGACGGTGTTCCAGCCCATGTGCGGCACCCGGTCGGCCCGCAGCAGCCGTACTGTGCCGTCGAACAGTCCGAGGCCCTTCGTGAACACGCCGTGCTCCTGACCGACCTCGAAAAGGATCTGGAACCCGACGCAAATGCCGAGCACCGGCCGGCCGGCCGCGACGCGTTCGGCGATCACCGGTCCCGCGCCGATCGACTCGATCCCGGCCATGCACGCGGCGTACGCGCCAACGCCCGGCACGACGAGACCATCGGCCGCGGCGGCGCGATCGAGGTCGGCCGTCACCGACGCGGATGCTCCGACCCGGGCGAGTGCGCGCTCGGCCGAGCGAAGGTTGCCCGAGCCGTAGTCGAGCACTACGAGATCGACCACAGGATCCCCGCCGCCAGGGCGAGCAGACCAGCGAGTCCCATGCCGATCACGACCGGTTTCGGCAGGCCCTGCTTCTGAAACGAGTAGGTGCCGCCGAGCAGGAACCCGCCGAGCACGATCAGGAGTACGCCGTACGTCACAGGACGCCCTTCGTGCTCGGCACGCCGGCGCCGTACGGCTCAAGGCGTACGGCGTCGCGCAGCGCTCGGGCGACCGCCTTGAACTGTGCCTCGACGACGTGGTGGGCGTCTGGCGAGCTGCCCGGCCGGGACGCTCGCAACACCGAAACGTGCAGCGTCAACTGTGCCGCGTGACCGAGCGACTCCCACACGTGCCGCGTCATCGACGTCGGATAGATCGGGCCGATGTACGGCGCGAGCGGCGGCTCGTCGTGCACCACGTACGGCCGGCCAGACAGGTCGACGGCGGCCTGGACAAGGACCTCGTCGAGCGGGATCACGGCGTCACCGAAGCGCCGGATCCCGCGCTTGTCCCCGAGCGCCTCGGCGAGCGCCGCACCGAGCGCGAGCGTCGTGTCCTCGATCGTGTGGTGCGCGTCGACGTGCAGGTCGCCGATGG
>DASQPR010000117.1:0-5243 GCA_035643815.1 Micromonosporaceae bacterium
GCGTGCCTGATCGGCGCCGTGGGTGGCGCCGGGTCTACCGCGGCCCAGCTCGTGACCGCCCATGCGCGGCCGCTCGCGGATCTTGCCCGGGCGCAGACTCGCGCGACGCTGTCCCTGACGGTGAGCGGCGATCCGCATCCGGTCGGGCGGCCGGGCGTCGGGCCGCCGACGTACGGCTTCGACGCGCGTCTGACTCGCGTGGCGACGGCGGGTACGACGACGCAACTCTCGGCTCGGGTGTTCGTGCTTTCCAGCAACGGTGCCTGGGCCGGACTACTGCCCGGGCAGCGTACGACCGTCGACGGTCGCCTCGGCGTGTCGAGCGGCGCCGACCTGGACGCTGCCGTCGTATCGGTAACCGCGCCGCCGACGCTCGTCGGTCGACCCCCATGGACTCAACGTGCGGCCGGTTCGCTCCGGTCCGGACTGCAGCGCGCCTGCGCCGACCTGCCGACTCGGGTTCGAGGCCTGCTACCTGGGCTGATCGACGGCGACACGACGCACTTGGATCCCGCGGTCGCGACGGCATTCCGTACGACGGGCATGACGCATCTGCTCGCAGTGAGCGGGAGCAACGTCGCCATGGTCATCGGCTTTGTACTGTTGCTGTGCCGATGGTCGCGGGCCGGACCGACGATGTCGGCCATCGTCTGCGGCATCGCACTTGTTGGGTTCGTCATCCTCGTCCGCCCGACACCGAGCGTCTTGCGCGCGGCCGTCATGGGCAGCATAGGCCTCGTCGCGCTCGCCACAGGTCGGGTGCGCGCTGCCGTTCCCGCGCTGGCCACGGCGGTCACTGTCCTGATCGTTTACGACCCGGCGTTGGCGACGGACATCGGATTCGGGCTGTCCACGTTCGCGACCGCCGGGCTGCTGCTCATCGCACCGCATTGGCGCGACGCGTTACTGCGCCGGCGCGTCCCCCGCGGAGCCGCCGAGGCGCTCGCCGTTCCGGCCGCGGCGCAGGTCGCCTGCTCGCCGTTGATCGCCGGGTTCACCGGCACGGTCAGCATCATCGCCGTACCGGCGAATCTTGTTGCCATTCCGGCGGTGCCGGCCGCGACGATCCTTGGCGTGGCGGCCGCGGTCATCTCACCGATGTGGCCCTCCGGCGCAGCCTTTCTGGCGTGGCTCGCCAGTTGGCCGGCGCGGTGGCTGCTCGTCGTCGCGGAGCGGGGGGCGGCCGCCCCGGATGCCGTCACGGCGTGGCCCAGCGGTGTTTGGGGAGCGCTGGCCCTGGCCGTGATCCTTGGTGCGGGTCTTGTCGCCGTCCGGCGCCGACCGGTTCGTATCGTGGCCGCGGTAGCGCTGGTCGCGGGCGCGATCGGTGCGGTGCCCGTCCGGATCGTCGCGGGCGGTTGGCCGCCGCGGGACGCGGTGTTCGTCATGTGCGATGTCGGTCAGGGCGACGGCTCGGTCCTGCCGCTCGGCGGCGACGCCGCGATCGTGATCGACACCGGACCGGAACCCGTCGCCATCGACGGATGTCTACGCCGACTTCGCATCGACTACGTGCCGCTCCTCGTCCTCACCCATTTCCACGAGGACCACGTCGGCGGCCTCGCCGGCGTGCTCGATGGCCGGCGCATCGGGGCGTTGCTGGTGTCGCCGTTCGACGACCCGACCACCGGTTATCGCGATGTGATCCGGACCGCGAGGGCCGACCGGATCCCGATACGCGTGCCGACGATCGGGGAGGTGCTGTCGTACGGTCCCGTACGTCTTACGGTGCTCGGGCCGGTCGCCCAGGTCACCGGCACCCGTTCCGACCCGAACAACAACTCGCTCGTCATCCGGGCCGACGAATTGGGGGAGCGGGTGCTGCTGACCGGTGACGCGGAGATCGAAGAGCAGACCGAGGTGTTAGCGACGGTCGGGGCGGCGGCGCTCAAGGTGGACATTCTCAAGATGCCGCATCACGGATCGGCTTACCAAGACTGGCCGTTCCTGGCGGCGGCCGATCCGGCGGCCGTGTTCGTGTCGGTCGGCGCCGACAACGAGTACGGCCTGCCGAGCGTCGCGGCACTCGATCGGCTCGCGGCCGGCGGGGCGAGGGTCCTGCGAACGGACTCGGATGGCGACCTCGCCGCCGTACGGACAACCGACGGGCTCGGTGTTTCGGCGCGCGGCCGGCAGCCCGGCCAGCGACCACAATGACCCGTCGCGGCGGTCGCGAACGTCCCGGACGGTTGGTCGGAGGTCGGCGGTAGGTTCAGGTTGCCCGCTTCGCGAGGCTCGTTCGTCGGACGACGGACTCGCGTCCGGGCTCCGCAGATTCAAATGTCACCCGATCGACTACAGCGCTGAGTGATGTGAGGGATACCGTCCGTGGCATTGATCGTTCTAGGATGGGCGACGTGACGTTGGCGCCCTCCCCGATTTGTCTGATTACCGGCGACGAAGAGCTCCTTGTCGCGCGCGCCGTCGACGTTGCAGTTTCCACCGCCCGCGCTCGTGACGACTCAGCTGAGCTGCGCGAACTCGATGCGGCCGGCGCCACGCCAGCTGACTTTGCCGAGCTGGTGAGCCCGTCGTTGTTCGGCGGCGGCCGCATCGTCGTGCTCCGCAACGGCCAGGATGCGCGCAAAGAGCTTGCCGCCGCGCTGCTCGACTACGCCAGCGACCCGGATCCCGACGTGTTGCTCGTCGTCGTGCATCCGGGAGGCGCAAAGAACAAGGCGTTTGCCGACGGACTGCGATCCGCGGGCGCCGAGGTGATTACGGCCGCGAAGATCACCCGTCACCGTGACCGCGTCGATTTCATTCGCGCCGAATTCCGCCGCCTTGGCGGCACATGCCCCGAAGACGCGGCCGAGGCGCTGCTGGTCGCGGTCGGCAACGACCTTCGCGAACTCGCTGCGGCGGCCGCTCAGCTCACGTCCGATACGGGCGGCCGCATGACGGCCGAGTCTGTGTCGCGCTACTACCGCGGACGAGCCGAAGTCAGCGGCTTTGCCGTGGCCGACGCGGCGATGGTCGGCGATGTTCCGGCCGCACTCGAGGCGCTGCGCTGGGCCTTGCAGGTGGGCGTCGACCCGGTGCCGATCGCCGATGCGCTGGCTGATGGCGTTCGTACGGTTGCGCGCGTCGCGTCGGCGGGTCGCGGGAGTGCATATCAGTTGGCGTCCACATTGGGCATGCCGGCGTGGAAGATCGAGCGCGCGCAGCGCCAATCGCGCGGTTGGACGGCGGCCGGGCTCGTCGACGCGATGCACGCCACGGCCGTCTGCAATGCCGATGTCAAGGGCGGATCAGAAGATCGGGGGTACGCGTTGGAACGTGCAGTTGTCGCGATGAGCGCCGCCCGGAACCGGGAGGCATGAAATGACCTACCGCCGTCGACGGTCATCGGCCGAGAGCCACCCGACCTGGTATGCGCGGGCGCTGCGGCTCAAGCACACGCATCCCGGTGGCATCCTCTGCTTTCTGCTGCTGGAGGGATCGTTCGGGATTGCTGGGCTGATGGCGTTGGCCGAGTTCGTCAACTGGTGGGGGGTGATCCTCCTGCCCCTGACCGTCGCGATCTTCGTCAAGATCAATGACTTGGTCGCCGGCGTGTTTTCCCGCCCTGACCTGTATCGGCGTGGTCGCACGACCGTGCTCCGCCCGGTGATCTGGGCCCGGGGAGTCGCGTCCGTGCCGACCGCGACGGGCGCCCCCGCGAATGAGTTGGTCGCTCCGCCGAAGGTGCAGTGGGTCCCACCACGCGCGCCGAGCGCGATGTACGGCGTGTCGCTTGCGCGCCGCAACGATGACGCCTCGGTGGGCGCTCCGGTGGTCACCCGTCCAGCGACCCGTCGTCACGCAACGAACCAGCGCCGATTCATCACGGCGACCGCGCTGCGTCAACCGGGCGGCGTCACACGCTGAGTCGGCACGACGACGACGTCAGCTCGACGATGACCGGCGAGCGGCGGGCCAGCAGAAACCGAGCGGCGGCCGGCAGAAACTCGAACGTCACCGGACGTCGTCCGATTTGCTGACAACCGCATGAAAACAGGGCGTCGGAGCTCGCGGCTCCGACGCCCTGTTTCACACACAGGCCCGTCAGCGTGGCGCGGTATGCGCCAGTGGGTCAGGCGGCGTCAGCGGTCAGCGCGTGCTGGCGCTTGGCGATCGCCGACTTGCGGTTCGCCGCCTGGTTGGCGTGAATGACGCCCTTGCTCACTGCCTTATCGAGTTTGCGCGAGGCATCGCGCATCAACACGGCCGCTGCCTCGGCGTCGCCGGCCTCGACCGCAGCGTGATACTTGCGGATCGCAGTCTTCAGCGACGACTTGACGGCCTTGTTGCGCAGGCGCGCCTTCTCGTTCTGCTTGTTGCGCTTGATCTGGGACTTGATGTTCGCCACGCGACAGCCGTCCTGGTAGTTCCGGGAATGGTCATTACCCGATCAGTGCTCAGTCGATTAAGTCCTCAGCCGACCGGTGCGAGCGCACGCCAAATGGCACGCCACACGCGAGAGATCAGAATACCAGGCTCCCTCCGTACCGGCCAAAACACCCTGTCGGCAGCGCGACGGCAGCACGGACCGAAAGCCGAGCGGAGTCCGTGGTCGGCCGGCGAGTCCCGGATCCGGCTCGGCGCATGGGACGATAGACCGGTACGCGCATCGGCACCGCGACTTCTCGACCACGGAACGGACTACACCCCACTGTGTCAGCGACACCCGACTCGGCCGCGGCGACCCGGCTCCGGATCCACGCCGGGTCGACCGACCCGGCGCTCATCCGCAACTTCTGCATCATCGCGCACATCGACCACGGCAAGTCGACCCTGGCCGATCGGATGCTGCAGCTCACCGGCGTTGTCGATCCGCGCCAGATGCGGGCCCAATACCTGGACCGGATGGACATCGAGCGCGAGCGCGGCATCACGATCAAGAGCCAGGCCGTACGGCTGCCCTGGACCGTACGCGAGGGCGAGCGGACCGGAGAACATGCCGTCCTGAACATGATCGACACGCCGGGCCACGTGGACTTCACCTACGAGGTCAGCCGCAGTCTTGCCGCGTGTGAAGGCGCGGTGCTCCTGGTCGACGCGGCCCAGGGCATCGAAGCGCAGACGCTGGCCAACCTCTACCTGGCGATGGAAAACGACCTCACGATCATCCCGGTGCTGAACAAGATCGACCTGCCGGCGGCGCAGCCCGAGCGCTACGCCGAGGAGCTGGCGCACCTGATCGGCTGCGAGCCCGACGACTGCTTGCGCGTGTCAGGTAAGACCGGCGAGGGCGTGCCCTA
>DASQPR010000118.1:0-9555 GCA_035643815.1 Micromonosporaceae bacterium
CCGAGCCGACCGCCGCGGTGACGAACACCGCACCGACGGCGAGCGGCCCCACGACGACGGCGAGGAAGATGACGGTCAATCGTGCGCGCAACGTCACGAGACCTCCCCCCATGGCCGCCTGTCGTACCGGCTCCAATCAATGCCATGCTGGCACAGTGGGCGGATTTCAACCATCGTTCCGGTCCGCGTCCCCTGTCCGTGTTTGTCGTTGATGTCCGAGGCGTCGAGATCATGACCGGTGAACCAAAACGTGACCTGCGGCTACGCGTTCTCGACGCGCGTCGAGCGATGAGCGAGGCGGTACGGGCCGATCACGATCGTCGGCTGTGCCACGCGGCCGGCCGTTGGCTCGACTCGCTACCGGCCGGCGCCGCGACCACCATCGCCGCGTACGTGCCCATGCCCAATGAGCCCGGCGGCCCGGACCTGCCCGCATCGTTGGCGCCGCACGTCCAACGGGTGCTACTGCCGATCTGGCGGGACGACAACGACCTGGACTGGGCCGCGTACGAAGGCGACCTCGAACCGGCCGGACGGCGACCGCACGAGCCCCGCGGTCCGAGGCTCGGCGTCGACGCGATCGGGGACGCCGACGTGCTGCTCATTCCCGCGCTCGCGGTCGATCATGATGGGATGCGGCTGGGCCGCGGCGGCGGGTCCTACGATCGCGCGCTGACCCGGCTTGGCCCGAACACCGTGGCGCTCGCGCTCGTCTACCCCGACGAGATCTTGACCGAGCCGGTGCCGGCCGAGCCTCATGATCGTCGCGTGCACGGCGCGCTCACCCTCGATGGCGTCCATTGGTTTGGCGGGTCGGCCGCCCTGTGATGTTGAGTGCCTCGGACTGGACGATAGGCCGCAGATAGGTCATCATTGGCACTCGGCAGGCTTGAGTGCCAGTCCCACACTGGCCGCTGCCCGCCGCTCTCGCTCGACGTTCTTGGAGGCGCAACGTGCCCACCTACCAGTACGCGTGCACCGCGTGCGGCCACCAGCTGGAAGCCGTCCAGGCGTTCTCGGACGAACCGCTGACGGTCTGCCCGGCGTGCGAGGGCCGCCTGCGCAAGGTCTTCTCGGCGGTGGGCATCGTGTTCAAGGGCTCCGGTTTCTATCGCACCGACTCGCGCGCCGACAAGTCGGACGCCGGGGCCACTCCGGCGAAGGAATCGACGCCGACCAGCGAGACCTCCTCCACGCCGAGCGCTGCATCGACCGCCGGCAGCGGTGGATCCGACGGCGGATCGTCGAGCAACGGCAGCTCCGGGTCGTCGAACGGCAACTCAGCCGCCACGTCCTCGACGTCATCGAAATCGTCATCGAACAGCTCGTCCAGCGCGAGCAAGGCCGCGGCCGGCTCGTCCGCCTGACCGTCGCGCGTTCGAGCGTCGCGCACCTGAGCGTCGCGGGCCGAAAGGTCGACCGCTCGACCGTCCGGGGGTGGCAGCGCATCGCCGGCCTCGACGCGGCGCGTGGCCGACCTATGCAGAGGATTGCCTACCAGCGCTCGTCGTCGTAGTGCGGCGGTCGATCCTCACGCAACCGATCATCGTTTCGCGACTCATGCTCGCCCCAACCGGAGTCGGTGTCGTCGCGCGTCTGATCCGGCAGCACGGGCTGATCGTCGTCGCCGAGGTCCACCTCGCGATCGTCGTCCGAGCGGTCCCGTTCCCGATCCACGTGCGCGAGCCTATCGCCGTGCGGTCGGGTCGATCGCGTCCGCCCACCGGTTTCCCCAGCCCACTCGTCTCGTCGGCCCACCCGTCTCGCCGGCCCACCCGTCTCACCGGCCCACGCGTCTCGCCGGCCCACCGGCCGGAGCAACACAGTCCGTACGGCGACGGCTCTTGGTAGCGTCGAAGCGTGACCGACCCGTCCTCGCCCGGCACCAATCCCGGCACTAATCCCGCTAGCCTTCCGTCCCAGGCGTGGGACGAGCAGCAGTGGCGCCGGCCGGCCGCGGGTCAGGAGTCGGCCACGCCGCCCGCACCGCCGACCGAACCGGTCTACACCGGACCGCCACGGACCGACGCGGCTGCGGCGACGAGGCGACCGCGGATCGTGCTGCAAGTGCCGCCGGCGCGCCGCATGCCGCCACAGGACGACGCCGTCATCGACGCACGCGAGCATCACGCCCGGACGGTCACGTACGGAGTCGGGATGATCGCTGGTGCCGCCGCGCTGATCGTGCTCATTGTTTTGTGTGGTCGTGTGCTGTTCTGAGGGCTCGATCAGATGCCGTTCCACACGATATGGGCGCCGGTGTCGCCGGTCTTGAAGACGTAGTAACCGGTGACCACGCCGAGCGCGACCGTCACCACGACGCTGGCCACTCGTACGGGAATCGACTCGCTCCCGCCGGCCGGAGCGGCTCGCCACAGGTAACCGACGATAACCAGCGTTACGACCCCGAGCGCGATGGTCCACCAGAGCGTCTTCGTGCCGTACGACATATGCTGATTGATCTTAGTGATGATCGATCCGCTGAAGCCTTTGTTGATCAGGTGCTGGCGGAGGTTCAGCCCGGACAGCCTCGCGAACAGCGCGGAGATCGGGCCGATGATGGCAAGCGCGGCCACTGCCCAACCGATACGGCCGCGGATCCGCGGCCAGATCGCGAAGACAACCGCCCCGATGATGAGCAGCGGGATGAAGATCACCGCGGCATGGATCAGCAGCGGATGTGCCGGGATCCCGCCAATAGTGTTGAACACCGTCGCACCCCTCACAATCGGCGCGTTCGCGCCATTTTCGGCCTGGTGAAGATCGCTTCATTGGTGCAATCGGCGCAGTCGCACCAGTATCTTCCGCATCACTAGCGCATACGCGTAGACGCTCCGAAGGGTTCGAGCGTGGCATCGTAGAGGTCATGCGACAGCCCACCGTGCCCACGTCGACGACAACGCCGCAGTTGGCGTCCCCGGCCGGAGGTTCGGCCGCCGACGTCGACGTGTCTGACGGATTCGTGACCGACGGTGACGCGATCGGCGCGGCCGTCGACATCGAGGCGACGGCCGGCGACGGAGATCGAGATCCATTCGGGCCGGCATCGACCGGAGATCTGGGCCTGTTCGGGCCGGGATCGATCAGCTGGCGAGTGCACGCCGAGCCCATTCTCGCCCTGGCCGGGCTGCGGGCGCTCTACCTACAGGCACTTCATCCACGAGCGATGTGGGGCGTAGCCCAGAATTCGCGTTACCGGGACGACCCGTACGGTCGGCTCTTCCGGACCGGCACGTACATCGCCACGGTCGTGTACGGCACCACGGCCGAGGCCAGCGAGGCGGGCCGGCGGCTGCGCGCGATCCACTCGCGCATGCGAGCGGTGGACCGTCGCACCGGCGAACGCTATCGGATCGACGCTCCACATCTGCTGCGTTGGGTGCACGTGACGGAGGTGGAGTCGTTCGTGACGACAGCCCGCCGGGCCGGCGCGACGCTGTCCGACGCCGATGTGGACGCTTACTACACCGAGCAGCTGATCGCCGCCGAGTTGGTCGGGCTCGATCCGTCGACCGTGCCGAGCACCGCGGCCGAGGTGGCGGCCTACTACGCCGACGTACGGCCGGAACTCCTGATGACCAAGGAAGCGGCCGACTCTGCGTTGTTCCTAAGCGCGCCGCCGATGCCGTACAAGCTGGGGTTCACACCAGTCCGGTTCGCCTGGCTCGGCGTGGCGAGCACGGCGGTCGGACTCCTGCCTTCGTGGGCGCGCCGGCTCTACGGATTGCCGGGACTCGCCACGACCGGACCGACAGCGGCCTTGTCGGCCCGTACCCTGCGGCTGGCGCTCCGGGCGCTGCCGGAGAAGGCGCTACGCGGACCCATCTACAACGCCGCTATGCAACGCGCCGCGGCGGCCGGCTGGCCCGCCCGCTGAGGTTGCGCCGCTAGCGATTGACCGCGGGCGCGCGCAACGCGCCGTCGGACACCTCGAGTTGTTGTGCGACGGCCGACCACGACTGTTTCGGCGGTGCTTCGGCGCCGGCCGGACATGCTTTCCGGAAGTCGCACCACGAGCACAATGAGCCCGGCGTGGCCGGAAACGCCAGATCCGGATCGACGCCCTCACCGATCGCTGCCTCGGCCGCCCGGATATCACCGGCCGTCGCTTCGGCCCGACTCACGGCCCGATCGAGAGCCGCTTCGGTGTGGTCGTGGGCCGCGACGGTGCCCGTCGGCAGGTGATGCAACTCGACCCGGGTGCACCGGCGCCGGAACACCCGAGCCGCCGCGAACGCATACAACGCCAGCGCACTGGAACCCCGCGCGTCATCGGCGTCCAGATCGCGCCGGCCGGTCTTGTAGTCGACGATGACCAGCTCGTCACCGCGACGGTCGATGCGGTCGACGCGGCCGTTGAACGCGAGCATCCCTGTCTTGGCGGCAACCACACGCTCGACGCCGACCGGCTCGGCCGCACGATCGAGGCCGCCGACATACGCCTCAAGCCATGCCAGCGCCGTGCGAAACGCCACCCGCTCCTGCTCCTCGTCCCGGTAGCCCTCGCTCACCCAGGTCGCCCGAAGCAGCGTCGGCAACGCGCCCGACGTGCGTCGATCCGGCGCCACGCCATACCAGTTGCGCAGCGCCGTGTGCACGCTCGCGCCGAGGGAGTTATGCGCCCACGGCGGCCCCTTCGGCGGGGTGGGCCGGTCGAGGTAGGTGAACCGATAACGGCGGGGGCAGTCCTCATAAGCCCCAAGCTTGCTGGGCGTCGCTACGAAAAGGCGCTCCGGCATGCCGTCAAACCCGAGTTGCTCCATCGCTGGCGCGGCCGCCGGCCTCGGCCCCGGTGGCAAGCGCCGCGACGCGGATGCCGGTTTTGACCCCGCTGCGGTACTTCTCGGATCGTTTGGCACGTGGCACATCCTGCCATCGCGGTGCGACACTTGCGCCGGGGTAGCGCCGACCCGGCCCCGCAGCGGGCTCGATGGGTTCCAAACGCGCCTGCCGACGGCCGTTACGCACGGGTGACTGTGGCGTACGAACGGCCGGCACGGCGAGCATCACGGGGAGGGACGCAAGATGGGTCTGTTGCGCTGGATGCGTGGCGGCGACGACAACTCGGCCGCCGGCAACGCGCTCGGCGCCGGCATGGCCGAAATCGACGCGCTGTTCCGCCCGTCCAAGCACAAGCAGACCGAGCACATCCAGGAGTCCCGTCGCCGGCGCGTGGACGTCGCGAACGGGGCGGATAGCGACGTCGATCTTAATTCGGGCTTGGCCGTGATCCGCCGACGTGATCGCGGCGCCGCCGGAGCCGACGTACTCGACGATCGGGCGATTGACGAAGCGTCGGTACCGCTGGGCGCACCGGACCGCCAACATGCGCCGATCACGCGGCGCGGCATCGCGTCGTCACCGGCGGCGATCACGACGATCGCGGCCACCACCGAGCCGAACGACTGATCCGCCGGCTGTTGGCCGATGGGCGCGGCGTCAATGCGCCGTGTGCAGATACTGGGTGACGAACGCATCGACCGCATCCGCGATGAGCTGTACGGCGATGGCGGCCAGCAGCAGACCGGCGATCCGGTTCAGGACCTCGATGCCACCCGGCCGCAGGATGCGGACGATCACGCCGGAGAACCGCAGCGCTAGCCACACGAGCGCCATTACAAGCACGATCGCGACCGCGATCTCGACATATTGCGCGATCCCGTGGGCTCGCTGCACGTACAGCATGGTCGCCACGATCGCCCCTGGGCCGGCTAGAAGCGGGGTGCCGAGAGGCACGAGAGCGACGTTCGAGGTCGCCGGCTCGTTCGCGTCGCCGGACTTTCCGGTGAGCAGCTCGAGCGCGACCAGGATGAGCAGTAGACCACCGGCTCCCTGTAGGGCGGGCAGCTCAACGTTCAGGTAGCTCAACAGATTCTGCCCGACGACGGCGAACGCGACGATGACGCCGAGAGCGAGGGCGGACGCCTGCCACGCCGCCCGATTCCGGTCACGGGGCGGCATCTGGCCGGTCAGTGCGACGAACACCGGTACGGTTCCGGGCGGGTCGGTGATCACAATCAGCGTCACGAAGACCTCGCCGAAGAGCCGCATGCCCATCACTATCCCCTGACGGACATCGTCTTCCGTCAGATTGCGACGAGCTACGCGGCGAAGATGTTCATGACGAGCGTAACCGCCTCGTTCACCAGGCCCGCGGTCGCGACGGCCAGCCCGGCCGCCACGATCAGCACGACACCGATGACGCGCCAGTTGGATTGGCGGTTGGACCGGTCGCGATGCTCCTCGGCCGTGGCATCCGTGCTGGCTTCCGCATTTGCGAAGAGCTCGTCGAGATCGGCGAGACGGTAGACGTACCGCGGAGCCCGCCGCCACGGTCGGCGCGCCGGCGCCACCGGGGCGCGCATCCGTGGATCCCCCACCTCACCCACGGATGCGCGACCCACGGCTACGCGGCCCCGATCTGACGGCCTCCCGCGTCGCGGACCGCTGGCTTTCGCTCCGGTCTTGGCCTTCGCTCCGGTCTTGGCCCGAGCTTGGTCCGGAGCGCTCGGCCTCGCTGATGCGCTTGCCCTCGGCCTGGCCGGTGCGCTCGCGCTCGGCCGCGCACGGTCTGGAGCGCCGGCGCTTGAACTCGCCTGGTCCGAGGCACGCACCGGCGGCCGAACCTGGTCGGTCGCGCTGGCGCTCGGCCTCGCCTGGTCCGCCGCGACAACCTGCGTCCGCGCCTGGTTCCCTGCGCTCACGTGGTTCGCCGCGCTGGCTTGGACGACCGGCCGCGCGCCAACCGGGCCGCTCTCGTCCGGCGCTGCGACGGCGTCTCTCCCAGCGATCGAGGCGTTGCGAGGGTCTTCCGGCGCAGCGCCCCGGGCACCATTTCCGGCTGAGCCGCCGGCTGTAGTCGTGGCGCCGCCACCGGACGTGTTGGCGGTCGCGCTCGTGCTGCCGTTGGGCGGAGCGGCCGGAATCTGCTGCGGCGGGTCCTCGACCGGGCCTCTCCGTTTCGCGATCGCATCTGCGTCACTCCGCGTCGCAGCTGCCGGTCCCGCTCTCCGCTTGCTGGACCAGCCCGCACGCCGACGAGGTTCGGAACGGCCGGCCCGGTCGGGTTCCTCCGGCGTGCCGTTGTTCTTCGGGTGGCGCGTCAGCACGGTCACGTTATAGAAGACGCCATTGGTACTCGTGAGGTTGCCTGGCTCAGTGTGCATTTTGGTATCGATTACGAGACCGTTTCGCCGGCGCCCAGCCAATGGCCAGTTACCGATGATCACGCCGGTTTCGTTGCCGCCGATTTGTACGGAACTTGGCGGGTCCGACGCAGACGCAGCGGCCTACTTCCGTACGTTTGCCGGGCGCGCGAGCAGCGCCAGGCGCTACGAACCGTCGTCGTCCAGATCGGCGCTGCGAGCCGCGAGCTTCGCCTCGACCGCCTCGGGCTCGTACATTTCCTCGACGATCCGCAGGTAGAGCTCGTTCGGGTTGGGCAGGCGCTTGACCTCGCGCAGCGCTTGCTCCTGCCCGGCCGACTCCAGCACGAACGTGCCGTAGTTGAACAGGCGGCCGGTGGCCGACTGCTCGTACTTCATGTCCGTCACGCGCAGCAGCGGCATCATCGCGACCGTACGGCTTACCAAACCCCGGACCGCCATGATCCGTTTGTTGGTCAGAATGAATCGGTCGTAATACCAGTCGGCGACCTTGAACGTAATGAAGATCATCACAAGGATCCAGATGACGATCACCACGCCGGTCGCGGTGGCCTGATGATGTTTGACCAGGAAGCCCCACAGCCAGCCGAAGGCGAAGGTGGCCAGTGCCGCGTACGCGAACTGGTCGGCCAGGTGCGTCCAGTGTTTGCGCCATTCGCCCCGGAACTTCTCGGTCGGGAAGAGATAGCGAGCCACGAGCGTGCTTGGCTCCTCCTCGACCTGCAGGACGCGGCCCGGCCGCAGCAGGCTCGACGCGTCGTAGTGCAGAGGAGCTAATTCCTCTTCGTAAACCGGCTCCGTGCGAATCTCTTCGGTCTGCGGATCGCCGTCGCCATAATCGCGGCGCGCGTATTCATCGGCGTATTCGTCATCCCGCCGGTATTCGCCCGGATCGGAATCTCGTGGCGGCATCGTGGCCTCGGGTTAGCCCAAGCCTCAGGCGACGAGGCTGGAGAAGAAGTCACCGAAACCCTGAGCGATGTCGACGACGCCGCTACCCAGGGACTTGAAAACCGCTGCCGCATTCTCTGGCCGATATGCCACGAAGAACACCAGGAAGGCGACAAAGCACCATGTGAGGACCTTCTTGACCATCTCGGGCCATCCCCCTCTGCGCTACGGCGGTGTGTAGGCGCTGCCGCGGCAGTGCTTACAGTATCAGTTGTGCGTGTTGCGTTGAATCATCGATGGAGAACTTCATCAGAAGATCATCCCGTACGATAGCCGATCGCGCGATCTTGGCACAGACGTCCCGTTAGCGGCCGGTTAACCCGTTTGTGCAGCCTACTCGCAGAATACGGCCAGATTGTTTCGCCGAGCGGTGGCCGAATGCGACAAAAAGTCGGAGATTCTCAGGTGGCTTTCGGCGCTGTGCCCGCGCCTGAAGATGCGGCGCCGCCGGAATGTGGACCGCCGGTGGCCGCGACAACATGTGTACGGATCCAAGCGTGCATCGCAATGCCGCTCGCCACACCCGCATTGATAGAACGCGTCGAACCAAATTGCGCGATCGAGAACACGTCATCGCACGCCTGTCGCGCGGTGTCGGACAGACCCGGCCCCTCCTGACCGAAGAGGAGCACGCACGCACGCGGCAGATCGGCCGACTCCAGTGCGTTCGCACCGGGCAGGTTGTCGATGCCGACGACGACAAGTCGGTGCTCATGCGCCCATGGCACGAATTCCTCGATGGTGTCGTGATGGCGAACGTGCTGGTAGCGATCGGTGACCATCGCGCCACGCCGGTTCCACCGGCGGCGACCGATCACGTGCACCTCGCGCGCCAGGAACGCGTTCGCGTTGCGTACGACGGTGCCGATGTTCATGTCGTGTTGCCAGTTCTCGATCGCGACGTGGAAGTCGTGGCGGCGCGTGTCGAGGTCAGCGATGATCGCTTCGCGCCGCCAATATCGGTATCGGTCCACGACGTTGCGCCGATCGCCCGCCTCCAGCAGCGCCGGATCGAATCTCTCATCGGCCGGCCACGGCCCCGGCCACGGGCCAACCCCAACCCCACGCGGGTCGATGTCGTCGGCATCGCCCGGATCCGCCGTGCTTGCGCTCACAAGAGCCAGAGGGTACGGGGTGAGCCGAGCGCGACCACGCGCCGGTCGGTCGGCAGCGCCCGCGGATGACCGGGCGAGACCGTTCAGCGGAACGCGTCCTCGAGTTCGGCGAGCAGATATCGTTCGGTCGCCAGGCGCATCATCGTCGCGCCGACGTCACCGGTCATCGGCGACGCGTCACAAACCCCGATCGCGATCGACTCCAGCCACTTCTCATAGGCGAGCCGGTCGGCTTCGCTGCCGTGGTCCGCGAGAATCCCGGCGGCCTGCCGGCAAGCGTCGAGAATCGGCGCGAAGCTGGCCGTTTCGTCGGCGTTGCCCAC
>DASQPR010000119.1:0-7094 GCA_035643815.1 Micromonosporaceae bacterium
CGTACGGCCACATCGCCCCAGGTCTGTCCGTCGGCGACGGTCGCCATGAGCAGCAGCCCGCCGGACGTGCTGGCGGCGTCGACCGCCTGCACCTGGCGCTGGCCGTCCATCAGGACGGTCGGCTCGCCCCCGTCGAACGGCACCAGCACCACGTCGACCGCGCCGCGATTCTCGTTGAGGAACAAGACACCCTCGGCGGTCACGACCATGGAGCCGTCACCGTGCGCGAAGTTGTACGTCTCCTCGTCGGTGATCCGGGTCGCCTCGCCGCCGGCGAGCGGGACGGTCCACAGCGACGTGTTGAGCGACACCGCGTTCAGGTTATCGGGGCCGATCGTCGAGCCCAGGAACACGATCGACGATCCGTCCGGCGTGAAGCGCGGCGATCCCACCGAGAGCCCACCGTTGGTCACCGCCCGGACGTCCGTGCCGTCCGGCTTGCATACCCAGATGTCGTTGCGGAGATCGTCACCGCGGCCATCGTGACCGGCCGCCGCGTACGCCAGCAGATCGTCGACCGGGCTCCATGCCACGTCGCCGTGGTCGACATCGCCGCTGGTGATCTGCCGATCGCCGCCGTCGAGGTCGGCCACCCAGATCTGGCGTGGCCGGTCGAACAGATATCCGACACCATCGACGCGATAGCGCATCTTCGTCAGGCGCCGTGGTGGCTCCTTCTCCGGCGTGGTCTTCTCGACCGTCCCGTAGCGGCCCTCCTCTGGCTCGCGGGCCACGTACGCGATGCGCTTCGAGTCGGCGCTCCACACCGGCTCGCCGGCGCCGAGCTTGCGATCGGTCAGCTTGCGGGCATCGCCACCGGCGGTCGGCAGGACCCAGATCTGCGGCTTGTCGACCTTGCCGGCGCCGTCGCGCTCGCTGCGCACGAAGGCGACCCACCGGCCGTCGGGCGAGTAGGCGGGCGCGGTGTCGCGCCACGCGTAGGTGAGCTGGCGGCTCGGCGAACCGTCGCTCGGGACGAGCCACAACTGGCTCGTGTAGTCGTCGGCGTCGCTGTCGATGGTCCGGACCGCGACGACCGCCGCCGAGCCGTCGGGGTGCACGGTCGGGGCTCCGATGTAAGGGGCGGAAGCGATGTGTGTAGGTTTCACGCCAACACCCTAGCCCGGCTACCACCGCGTCGCGCCACCCCGAGTTCACCGTCGATGGCTTCGACAAACCCCTTGTGAGCGGGCGATTACGCGCCGGACGGGGCGACTAAGCGCCGGCCCTCAACCCGGTCGCGAGCGCCACCCAGCGGTCGAGAACGTCAGCCGCCCGCCCGGAGTCGATGGCCTGCCCGGCGCGGACGATCGCCGCTCCGATCGTCGCGGCCAAGGCCTCGTCGCTGGCGAGCCGGCCGGGATCGTCAAGGCCGTCGCGTGCAGCCAACGCGACCGCGGCGTTGACGACCACGGCGTCGCGCACCGCGCCGGTCTCGCCGCCGAGCATCCGTCGTGCGACCGCGCCGTTGAAGGCCGCGTCGGCGCCGCGCAGCTCACCCGCCGTCGACCGCGCGAGGCCGAGGTCAGCCGCGTCAAGAACGGTTTCGCGTACGGCGCCGCCGGCGGCGACCCACAACCGGGTCGGTGCCGTTGTGGTGAATTCGTCGAGGCCGTCCTCGCCCCGCATCACGATGGCCGCGTCGCCCCGCGCCGCGAACACGTTCGCGAGCAGCGACGCCATCCGTCGATCCGCGCAGCCGACCGCGGCACTCGTCGGCCGGCCCGGGTTCGTCAGCGGGCCGAGGAAGTTGAAGACCGTCGGCACGCCCATCTCGCGGCGGGCGACCGCCGTGTGCCGATACCCGCTGTGGAAGAGCGCCGCGAAGCAGAAGCCGATGCCCACCTGCTCCACGCACGTCGCGACGTGGGCCGGCGACAGGTCGAGCGGCACGCCGAGGAATTCGAGGAGGTCGGCCGCACCACATTGCGACGACGCGGCGCGGTTGCCGTGCTTGACGACCGTCACGCCGCTGCCCGCAACGACCAGCGCGCCCATTGTCGAGATGTTCACCGTGTGGCTGAGGTCGCCGCCGGTGCCGACGATGTCGACCGCGTTACGCCGCGTCACGTCGGCGATCGGCAACCGCGTCGCGTGGCCGAGCATCGCCTCGACCAGACCGCCGATCTCGCCCGCGCTTTCGCCCTTGGCCCGCAGGGCGACGGCGAACGACGCGATCTGCACGGGCGTGGCGTTGCCGGACATGATCTCGTCCATCGCCCACGCTGTGTCGCCGCTGGACAACTCCTCCGAGCGCAGCAGCGCGGAGACCAACTGTGGCCACGTACGGTCGCCCATGGCGGTCCTTCGGGGGTGGATGTGGATTGACGGAGATCCCGGTCGGAGAATCCCCGGCGACCGACCTCAGCGCTTGCGCAGTATCTCCGCCACGGTCCGGCCGGTCGTCATCGGGTCCAACGGGTGCACGAGGGTCGCGTCGACCTTCGCCCACGCGGCGAGCCATCGGTCGGCGGCTCGCGCGATCACGACGCAGATCGGCGGGCAGTCCTCGACTTCGTCGCGCAGCTGCCGGGCGATCCCGAGACCGCCACCCGGCTGTGCCTCACCGTCGAGCACGAGCAGAGCGATCTCGGTCCGGTCGACGATCGCGACACATTCGTCGTACGTCGCCGCCTCGACGAAGTCGATCGTCACGTTCTTGGCTGGGCGGGTGCCGATGGCTTGGCGGATCCGGTCTCGCACCTCGGGCCGATCGCTGAACAGCAGCACCGTATACGTCTCGTGCGGCGCCGCGGCGGGCTCGGTCGCGGACGGCGTGTGCGTGCTGATGGTCATCGGGTCTGCGCTCCACTCTCACTTCGGTCCGCCATGACTGTAGCGGTCGGCCCGGTTGCATCGATAAGCCCCGTCGGGTCGCTCGGGGTGGCCGGCGGGTCCGATGACGGGGACTTCGCATCGTCCGTACCCGTGGCTTGGTCGTTGCCACCGACGGGCCCGGCAGGATCCGACGCCGCCGCTTCGGTCGGGTCGTCCATCATCGGGATGCCCGACGCGGCCGACCATGCCGCCTCGCGCTCGCGCATCGCGTCTTCGCTGGTGAGCCGGGCGCTGGTGCGGCTGCGGGCGGCATCCTCGCGATCGAGCCGCCGGTCGATCCGGATCGCTTCCTTGTCGGCTGATCGCATCCACTGGGCAACGAGCGCCCCCAACATGACCACGGTCACGATCTCGCCGCCGGCCCACAGGATGCCGCCGGCAACGCGCTGATCGCTGACCGGGTCGGCCCAGCCCAGGTGGAGTCCGGGGTAGTAGTTGCCGGCGATCAGTGTGCTGCTCTCCATGATCGTCAGGCCGAGTACGGCGTGGAACGGCGTGGACAGGATCATGAGCAGTGCGCGCGCCGGGTAGGGCCAGCGGCCGGGCAGCGGATCAAGCCCGATCAGCGGCCAGAAGAACAAGCATCCGATCAGGATGAAGTGCACGTGCGTGAGGTCGTGGAACCACTCGTGCTCAAGCGAGAATCGGTAGATCCCGCTGAAGTAGAGCGCGAACGGCGTGGCCACGTAGAGCCCGAAGCTCACCAGCGGAAACGACAGGACCTTCGCGATCTTGCTGTGCAACGCGGCGACGAGCCAATGGCGGGGCTTTGGCGGGAGCGTACGCAGGGCCAGGGTGACCGGCGCTCCCAGCGCGAGGCAGATCGGCGCCAGCATCGCGAGCACCATGTGTTGGATCATGTGATCGGACAGCAGTACGTCGTCGTACGCCGCGACGCCGCCGAGCGTGACGAACGCGATCGAACCGATGCCCCCGACGAGGAACAGCAACGTTCGGTGCAGCGGCCATCTGTCGCCGCGCCGAACGAGTCGGCTCACGCCCCAGAGATACAGACCGACGGCGATGAGCAGACCGAGGGCGAGCAGCTGAAATGGATCCCACGACGTAAACGGCGACGCCCCCGTGAACGGCGGCAGTTCGGCCTCGGCGTGGATGGACAGCACCCCGGCAGGATATGCCTGGGCGTGGCCGCTACCGGCGCCGGGAGTCGACACGCGGGCTAGATCGCCACCCCCGCGCCACGGCACGCCTCGCGGGGGCAATAATGACCGCGTGACTGCGGCCTCGCCTTCCTTTGACCAGAGTCAGGTTCACTCGCTCACCAGGCCCAACATGGTCAGTGTCGGGACGATCATCTGGCTCTCCAGCGAACTGATGTTCTTCGCGGCCCTGTTCGCGATGTATTTCTCGATTCGCGCGGCCACCGGCCCGGCCTTCTGGCACGAGCACACCGACCACCTCGACGTGACGTACGCGCTGCCGTTCACGATCATCCTGGTGCTCTCGTCGGTGACCTGTCAGATCGGCGTGTTCCGGGCCGAGCGCGGTGACGCCTTCGGTCTGCGGCGCTGGTTCGCTTTCACGTTCGTTCTCGGCCTGATCTTCCTGCTCGGCCAGGCGAACGAGTACCGCATGTTGGTCAACGAGGGCATCAAGATCAACACTGACGGCTACGGCTCGATGTTCTTCCTGACCACCGGATTTCACGGTCTGCACGTCACCGGCGGTCTGATCGCCTTCATCATTTACATGATCCGCACCACGATGGGCCGGTTCACCGCTGCTCAGGCGACAACCGCGATTGTGGTGTCCTATTACTGGCACTTTGTAGATATTGTCTGGATCGCCCTGTTCAGCATGATCTACCTGCTCCGCTAGCCCAACCCGGTTGCGACGAGACCGGCGAGCGCCCACGCACGAATCAACAAGGTGAGGTCATGACCGCTTCTCCACCCGACACACCCCCGGCGGCGACACCCCGTAGGGGACGCCTGTCGCGCCGGGCGACGCAGTCCCGCCTGCGGCGCCGTCTCGGCTCCACGGCTCGGATGATCGCGGCCCTCGCCCTCGTGGGCACCGTCTACGCCGCGTTCACCCCGAGCGCGCCCGCGTCGGGTGAACCGGCCCCCTCGTCGGACGCCGCGGCCGGCAAGGCGTTGTTCAAGACCAGCTGCATCACGTGCCACGGCGCGAACGGGCAGGGTGTGGACGGGCGCGGGCCGAGCCTGCTGGGCGTTGGCTCGGCTTCGGTCGAGTTCCAGGTCACCACGGGCCGCATGCCGGCCGTCCGGCCCGAGGCGCAGGCCGAGGAGAAGCAACCGGTCTTCGACGCGAAACAGGCCCAACAACTCGGCGCCTACGTTGAATCGCTCGGCGGCGGACCGCAACTGCCCGCGGGCAACGACTTCCACAGTGGTGCGAACATCGCCCGGGGTGGCGACCTGTTCCGCGTTAACTGCTCGTCCTGCCACGCGTTCGGCGCCGGCGGTGGCGCGCTGTCGTCGGGCAAGTTCGCGCCCACGCTCGCGCACGCCAGTGACCGGACGATCTATGCGGCGATGCTCTCCGGCCCACAGAACATGCCGGTCTTCGGTGACAATCAGCTGAGCCCGCAAGAGAAGCGCGACGTCATCGCGTACATCCAGAATCTGAAGTCGGACACGAGCCCGGGCGGCCTGTCCATCGGCAAGGTCGGTCCGGTTGCCGAGGGTCTGGTGATCTTCCTCGTCGGCATCGTGGTCCTCCTCTTCGCGACGCTGTGGATTGCGGGGAAGTCATGAGCGAGCGCAGCGAGCGAATCGGCCAACTCAGCGCATCTTGTGTCTCATGTGCGCCCGGAGCGAAGCGAGGACGCGCATGAGCACGCACGCCGGATTGCACGCGGCCGAGGCCGAGGCGGAAGACTTCGACCACAACGATCCGCGGCTGACCCGCTTCGACCTCGTCAAAGAGGGCGCCCGCCGGGACGGCGTCGAGATCGTCCACTACGCGCCCCGCTTCCCGGTGCCGGGCACGCGGCGCGAAGCGCGGATCGTCCGTACGGTCTCTGGGATGTTCCTGCTCTCCGGGTTGTTCGCGACCGCGTTCGTCGTCGCGTACATCTGGTGGCCGTGGAAGTACGAGGCTGGCTCCAACCTCAGCAAGGGGTACACGCCGGTGCTCGGAGCGACCCTGGGCCTGTCCCTGGCCCTGCTCGGCTTCGGCATCATCACGTGGGGCAAGAAGCTGCTGCCCGAGGAGATCGGGGTCCAGGATCGCCACGACGGCGCGTCGCCGGACGACGAGAAGAAGCTGACCGGCGAGACCATGCTCAACATGGTCGACGAGCTCGGCATCAAGCGTCGGCCGCTGCTCGCAAGGGCGGCGCTGCTCGGCATGCTGCCCCTCGGCGCGGTCGCCGTCGCCCCGCTGATCGGTGGCCTGATCAAGAACCCGCACAAGCCCGACATCCTCTTCCACACCGGATGGGATCCCGCGCTCAACAGCGGAAAGCCGATCGCCGTGACGCGCGACGACGGCACCAAGATCAGACCGGAGGAAGTTAGCGTCGGCGGTCAGATGACGGTTTTCCCGGGCATCTACGACCCCGTCACGCACGAGTTCGTCGGGGCGTCCAACGACCACGCCGACTCCCCCACGCTGCTGATCCACCTGCGCAACGACGACGCGGACGTGCTGCGCGCCAACTTGACGCACGTTCCCATCAACGAACACAACACCTGGGGCAACTTCGTCGCCTACTCGAAGATCTGCACCCACGCCGGTTGCCCGGCGAGCCTCTACGAGCAGCAGACGAACCGTCTGCTGTGCCCGTGCCACCAGAGCCAGTTCAACATCCTGGACAATGCGCGGCCGATCTTCGGACCGGCCACCCGCCGGCTGCCGATGCTGCCCTTGACAGTCGGACAGGATGGGTTCTTCTATGCTAAGAGCGACTATCAGGTGCCGGTTGGCCCTGGATTCTGGGAGCGGCCGTGAATAAGCCCAAGTTCGACGCCGCGGCTCTGCCGGGCGCGACCGCCACCGCGATCGACGACCGGCTTCAGGTGGCGACGCCGCTGCGACGGCTCTTCAACAAGATCTTCCCGGACCACTGGTCGTTCCTGCTGGGCGAGATCGCGCTCTACTCGTTCATCATGCTGCTGCTGACGGGCACGTTCATCGCGCTGTTCTTCGACCCGTCGATGCAAGAGGTCAAATACAACGGCAGCTACGTGCCGCTGCAGGGCATCACGATGTCGCGGGCATACGAGACGACGCTGAACCTGTCCTTCGACGTCCGCGGCGGCCTGCTG
>DASQPR010000120.1:0-3139 GCA_035643815.1 Micromonosporaceae bacterium
CGATGAGCCCGACGCGAGCGAGCAGCCAGACGGCACCGGCGAGCGCGGCCACGGTGACGAGCCATTGCAGTGCGTTGACTACCCGCCACCAGAACGGTTTGCGGTCGACGCCCAGATCGGTGCCGACGATGGCGCGGTCGAGTGCGTCGCCGAGATCGGCACTGCGCGATCGGGCCGCAGCCGTTATCGCGGCCGCCCACGGGCCCGGCAGACCGTGGCCGGAGCGTTCGCCGACAGCTCGAATGGCGAGCGTGGCGGTGGACCGCTCGGCGGTGGTGGGACCAGGCAACGATGACGCGCTCGCCGCCGCTGCGTTCGCTCGACCCAGGCGTAGGCGGGCGAGCGGGTCGACCTTCAGGTGTCGCACCCATCGGGTCAGCGGCCAGCCCATGGACTTGCCGGCTCGGAAGCGGTAAGCCCGGGCAGTGGCTTCGGTGACGGCCGGCACGCCGGCGCTAACCGCGAGCGCGTCGGAAAGGTCGCGGGTAACAGCGCGGTCGAGAGCATCGGCGCCGACCATGGGGCCGACCAGCGGCGTCACGTCGTCGACCGCCTCGTCGACGTCCGCGCTGAGGCGGCGTAGCGCCGCGACCCGTTCCGCGACAGCGCGTTCCAGCGTGCCGCGCAGTTCGCCGATGCCGGGGCGCGGCCCCGTCGCGGACGTGGCGAGCAGCGGCACGCGGCCGAGGCCGTCCGCGCCGAGCAGGCCGCGCAGATCGGTGAGGCATCGGGTCACGTCGGGATCGGACAGCCGGTCGGCCTGATTCAGGACGACGACCATGTTCGGCGCCTGCCGGTGGAACACCTGCAGGTACTGCTCATGAATCACCTGGTCGGCGTACTTCTGCGGATCGGTGACCCAGATGACGAGGTCAACCAGCCGCAGGAGCCGGTCGACCTCGGCGCGATGGGCGGCCTCGATCGAGTCGAAGTCGGGCAGGTCGAGTAGGACCAGGCCGCGCAGAGTTGCCTGGTCTTCGGCGTCGAGTGCACTCTCCCGTTCGAAGCGCTGTGGTTTCGGGACGTCCAGCCAATCGAGCAGGTCTCCGGTGCCCTGTTCCTGCCATACGCAGGCATGCGCGACGCCGGTGGTCGGGCGGCGGAATCCGACGGTCGACAATTCCATTCCGGCGAGCGCGTTGAAGA
Source organism: Micromonosporaceae bacterium (assembly GCA_035643815.1). Classification (GTDB taxonomy): domain Bacteria; phylum Actinomycetota; class Actinomycetes; order Mycobacteriales; family Micromonosporaceae; genus DASQPR01. The sequence goes on from DASQPR010000120.1 coordinate 1,147, forward strand.
GGCTGGACTTGCCGCTGCCGGTCGCGCCCGCGAGGGCCACGACCGTGTGGTCGCGGGAGAGCGCCAGCCGATCGCCGGCCCGGGTGATGACCGTCTCGGCCGGCCGGATCGTCTCCGCGGGCAGGTGCGGTGCGGCCGCCCTGGTGAAGCGCCCCAATGCGTCGATCCGCGCGATCAGCGTGTCCGCGTCGACCGCGGGTTCGTCGCGGCGCAGGACGTCCCGGAGGCGGCCGGTCAGGCTCATCGGGCAGTCCCGACCGGGCCAAGCTGCGCGACCGCATGCGAGCCGCGGCGCAAGCGTTCGGGCAGCGCGGGATCGAGCGAGATCGCCGCGCGCACGTCACCGAATCGTGCGGCCTCGACTTCAAGCAGCGCGCGTACGCGGACCAACAGGTCTTCGCGGGCGTCCCGAGCCAGACGGCGTAGCGCCTCGTCTCCGAACACCGCTTCGAGCAACTTTTGCGCCGCCAGCGTGGTGCCACCGGCGACCGCGATCTCGGCGCCAGTCGGGATGAACGCGGTCGATGCGAACACGGCGATCATGACGAGCAGGCCGGTCGCGTTCACGGAGTACGCGGTGATCCGGGCCAGACGACGCTTCTGCGCGCCCTGTTCGGCGACCAGATTGAGGACGCCTCTTTGCCACTCCCGGACGAGTCGCTCGCACCGGTCGCGCAGACCGGGTCGTGGCTGGGTGAGCGCCGGCGTGGCGAGGGCAGCACCGGCCGGTGTCGCCGCCCAGGCCGCCGCGGCACGCTCGCCGGCCTCGGTGGCCTGGGCCTCGATCAGCGTTGCGACGCCCGAGGCGAGGGCGTCGCGCAGTTGCCGTCCGGGTGGCGGCCGCCCGGTGATACCCGTGACCACCCGGTCCCGCAGCCGGCCGATACTCGCCTGCAGCGCGCGCATCAGGTCACCCGTACCGACGAACTCCTGCCAGCGTGCGAGCACCTCACCGCGCAGCAACGCGCCGTCGGCGAGCGCGGTGGCGATGTCGTCGTCCGCCTGGGCGTACGCCTTCGTGACCGACTCGTCCAGTACGTCCCAGGCGCGGTTCTGCTCCTCGGCCGCCACGGCGAGCGCATCGGCGTCGTTCACCAGCGAACGGATCGCACCGTCGAGCGTGGTGCGTATCACCTCGGAGCGGGCGGCGGCATCGTTCGCGAGGCGGTCGAGATAGTCGCGCAACGATGCGGTAAGCAGCTCCGGGATCAGGCCCGATCCGCCGAGTTCGACCTCGGGCAGGATGAACAACTCGACGTCGCCCAGCCGCTGGGCGGCGAGCATCTCGCGGAGGTGGGCGGCGACTTCCTCGTCCGCGCCGAGCGGTACGCGGTTGAGCACCAGCGACAGCACCGTGCCGCGGTCCCGAGCCGTACGTAGAACCTGCCACGGCACCGCGTCGGCATAGCGTGCCGCGGTCGTGACGAACAACCACAAGTCGGCGGCGGCGAGAAGCTGGGTGGCCAGCTCCCGGTTCTCGTCCACCACCGAGTCGATGTCGGGCGCATCGAGCAGGGCGAGGCCAGGCGTCAGGCCCGGAGCGGCGATCACCTGAAGGCTGGATTGATCCGTACGTCTGGCGTTGGTCCTGGTCAGGCCGGGCAACACTCGACGCTCGGCGAACCACGCGACGTCGCCCGGATGGCTGACGAGGACCGGTGCTCGGGTGGTCGGCCGCAGCACCCCGGCCGCGCTGACCGGTGCCCGTACGATGCTGTTGACCAACGTCGACTTGCCGGCACCGGTGGAGCCTCCGACGACGACAAGCAGGGGTGCGTCCAGCCGACCGAGTCGCGGCAGGAGATAGTCGTCGAGTTGTTTGGTGAGCCGACCCGCGGCCGCCTGTGCCTCGCGACCGGACGGTACGGCCAGCGGAAAGCTCGCGCCGGAGATGACCGTACGCATCTCGGTCAGCGCGTCGAGGAGCTGGCTGGCGGTGTCGCCCACAGTGATAGCGTGCCCGATCTATCCAGGTATCGTGCCAAAGTTCCGG
>DASQPR010000121.1:0-2072 GCA_035643815.1 Micromonosporaceae bacterium
CGTCGAAGCCGTCCACCCGCTAGGAGTCGCCACTGCCTTCAGCGACTCGCCCAACCGATCTGATACTGGCCCGCACCTCGACCTCACCACGCATACCGATCAATCAACGCAACAGCCCCTCGCGGACTCCCACCTGCGTCCAGTGTCCCCTTGCATCGTTTGATCGGCAGATTGATCCGTGTACCAGCGCTTCATGCCCGGCAAGTTCGGCATGATGGAGTGCGCGTTGCACGTACGCTGCGCATTGTCTTGTTACGTCAGGATCGGTGCGCGCCAGAAGGTCGCCGCCGACGTCGTTGCTCGCGCCATGCAATGGCGATCGCCGCTGCGATCCAGATCGCGCCGAGAACGATGAGAAGTCCGCGCGGATAGTTCAGCGGAAGCGCGGATGGGATGTCGGGGCGGCGTCCACGGCCGAGCACGAGAGGCAGCGCGACCGCGGTCACGACAGCCGATGCGAACAGCGCAGCGCGCAGGATCCCCCGTACGCGTTCGGGCGCATACCGGGTCGTGAGGGCGCCGATACCGATCGCTATTGGTAGCAGGATGCCGTCGTGCACGATCAGGACAGCGACGAGAAATACTCCTTGCTTGATCGGACTCACGTCGGGATCGGTCAGACCACCGACGATGGCGTAGCCCATGACGACGACACCGAGCAGCACCAATGCCCGCCTCATCGGTTCACCACCGTGACCGCGGCTAGCCATTTGGTCTGCATGACGCCCGGTCGGTTCGGTGCGATGAGACGGCATGGATAGCCGTGGTCGAGGGCCAGCGGCTCGCCCATCAGATGTGTCGCGACGAGTGTGAGCGGATCGTGGGCGTGCGGCGGCGCTATCACCGAGGCACGGTAGCGACCACCGGTCTGCAGCGACTCGGCCATGGCTTGCGCCGATTCATCGCCACCGACCGCCTCGATCAAGTCGACGAGGCGGACGCCAGTCCATACGCCCGATGCGCTCCAGCCTTCGACACAGGTGATCGGCAGCGTCGCGCGATGTTGGGGCATCGCGGCGAGGTCCGCCAGCGACAATCGCATCGTCCGGCGCGGGCCGCTAACAACGAGCCGGTACGCGGGGTCCGTCGCCGCCCGCATCACGCCGGCGGCCGCGGCGGACTTGTTGACTGGAAGGCGTTGCGGTCCGGTCGTCGGGCGACGCGGCGCGAGCACCGACAGGTTCGCGAGCCACGGAACGGTTTGGCCGACGGTGGCAAGCGTCAGGACGCCGGCCGTCGCCGTAACGGCGCCGATCACCCCGCGTCGACTCAGCTCGCCCGGCCGGCGCGGTTCGTCGGCCGCAGTGTGCAGAGCCGACCGGGATAAGCTTCGCCTGATGACGGGCAGTTGCACCCCGATATGTACGAGGAGTGCGCCGATGGCGAGCCATGCATTCCAGTAGTGGGCGGTGGTGAAGAAGAACGGCATCGGCCCGTACCAGCGCGCGATGTTCAGTACGCCGGTCGTTACCTGGAACAACGCAGACGCGACGAGTACGGCGATCGAGCCACGTTCCAACGCGTGGGCCGCATCGCGGGCCGGCGGCCATGCGAACAGTCGGGGGTAGACAGACCATAACTTCGCCAGCAGCAGCGGAATGAGTGCGAGCCCGGTCGCGACATGCACGCCTTGTGTCACTCGATACAGCCAGACCGGCCGGGCCGGCCACCAGAACCATGGTGGGGGATGTTGGATCGCGTGGCTGAGATATCCGGTGGCGAAGCAGATGAGGAACGCGACACCTAGGAGAACCCCGAGCTGACTAGTAAGCCGCTGCGATCGCAGGGTCGAGCTGAAGGTTCCGTCCCGGAACGGGCCGCGTCGGAATCTCTCCGGCGGCGGCGGGAGGGGCTCACTCATCCAGATTGCCGCGCTGTTAGTGGCGCGGATGACGGTGTGCCGAGCATTGTGCGCGACGGCCATGCCGGTACGGACCAGTCGCGTTGCGGCGCCGGGCTTCGGCTCCGGCGTCGGGCGTGCGTCATTCTCCGCTTCGGAATGGTTCACGTTGTCGTGAGGCGGGCGAACCATCGGTCGGCCTCCGTCCAGGTCTCGAGCACGGACATCGCCG
>DASQPR010000122.1:0-2874 GCA_035643815.1 Micromonosporaceae bacterium
ACGACGACGTGACCTTCGGGTCGCGCTCGGCCGGCGAGAGCAGGTGCAGCCCGCAGGCGTCGGCACTCTCCACATACGCCATGTCGCCGGCGATCAGGACGTCGCCGCTGACCGGCCGCCCGATCGGGTCGACCGTCGCGACCGGCAACCGTTTCCCGGACAGTGCGGCGTCGAGCACGTCGACGAATCCCGGGCCGCCGTCAGACAGCGGCCGCAGGTCAAGGTGGTCGTCCCCTTGGGCACCGTCGCGCCAGCCGTCCGCGATCGCGGTGGCGGCCCGCCGGGCGCTCAACGTGCCGGCGAATTTGTCGGGGCAGATCAGGACGCGCAAGCGAACTCCTCGATGCGTGCCGGCATGTGTCAGCAATCATCACCAACGATCGGCAATCATCACCAACGGGCGGCGATAGTCGCACCGGTCGGGTCGGTCGGCCGGTGCCGTACGGGTGACCGTACCTGCCGATGGAACGTCGCGACGTTCATCACAACAACACACACCGTGGTTGTGTCACGATGATCTGGTGACGACTTGGGTCGAACCATCGGGCACCGCGACCGCGCTCCTGCTGCTTGGTCGGGGGGCCGACGCCGGCTCCGAGCGCGGGGTCGACTGCCCCGGAGAGCTGCCGGCACCGAGCGATCCCGATCTTGTCGAGCGCGCCCGGGCGGCGAAAGCGGCGCTGGGCGACCGGGTGTTCGTGCTCGGCCACCACTACCAGCGCGACGAGGTCATCCAATTCGCCGATGTGACCGGCGACTCGTTCAAATTGGCGCGCGACGCCGCGGCCCGACCGGACGCCGAGTTCATCGTGTTCTGCGGCGTGCACTTCATGGCCGAGAGCGCCGACATCCTCACCGGCCCCGAGCAGCGGGTGATCCTGCCCGATCTGGCGGCCGGTTGCTCGATGGCCGACATGGCCGTGCTGAGTCAGGTGGACACCTGCTGGGACACGTTGACCGCGCTCGGGATCGCCGAGGGCACCGTGCCGGTGACGTACATGAACTCGTCCGCCGACATCAAGGGTTTCGTCGGCCAGCACGGCGGCGTCGTGTGCACGTCGTCGAACGCCAAACGCGCCCTCGACTGGGCCTATACCCAGGGCGACAAGGTGCTGTTCCTGCCCGATCAGCACCTGGGGCGCAACACCGCCGTACTGGAGATGGGCTTCTCGCTCGACGACTGCGTGCTTTATGACCCGCACAAGCCGCAAGGCGGCCTCACCGACGAGCAGCTGCGCGACGCGAAGATCATTTTGTGGCGCGGCCACTGCTCGGTGCACGGTCGCTTCGCCCTTGACAGCGTCCGCGAGGTGCGCGAACGCGTACCCGGCGTCAACGTGCTCGTCCACCCCGAATGCCGGCACGAGGTGGTGACGGCGGCCGACTACGTCGGCTCGACGGAGTACATCATCCGTACGCTCGAGGCGGCGCCGGCCGGCTCGGCCTGGGCCATCGGGACCGAGTTGAATCTCGTGCGCCGGCTCGCCCGTACGCATCCGGACAAGCAGATCATGTTCCTCGACCGTACGGTCTGCTACTGCTCGACGATGAACCGCATCGACCTGCCGCATCTCGTGTGGGCGCTCGAAGAGCTCGTCGCCGGCCGGGTGGTGAACCAGATCACCGTCGACGAGCGGACCGCGGTCAACGCGCGATCCGCGCTCGACCAGATGCTCGCCCTGCCGTAGCTCGCCGGGCGACCGCCGACGGCCGGTCGCAACCCCTCATTAGCGGTCGCAACCCTCATTAGCGCAGCTCATTGCATGGATGCGTAGTCGCGTGGCCACCGTGTGTCGCGCAACCTGAGAGCCGAGTCGTACCGCACGCGTGGTGCGATGCGGGCTCTAGTTGATCGCGTTATGCTGCCGTGGCGCCCGGGGCACTTCCCCTGCCGTCCGGTCTGCCGACAACGACGTCGCAGCACCGCCACCGGCGCGACGTTCCACATTCTTCCGCGATGGGGGTCATCTGTTGACCATCGACGCAACCGCGCCCAGCACGAGCCGTTCGGCCGACGCCGTCTTCGTCGGTAGTAGCGGACCGACCGATGTGCTCCGCGTCCACGGCGGCGCGCCGCTGCACGGCGAGATTCGGGTCCGCGGCGCCAAGAACTTCGTCTCCAAGGCGATGGTTGCCACGGTGCTCGGTGAGACTCCAAGCCGCCTCTACGACGTGCCCGGCATCCGCGACGTCGACGTTGTCAGCGGGCTGCTCGAACTGCACGGCGTGAAGGTCAGCCGAGGTCCGCTGGGCGAGTTGGTGCTCGATCCATCCAATGTGGAGAGCGCCGGCGTCGACAAGATCAACGTACATGCCGGTTCGAGCCGGATCCCGATCCTGTTGTGCGGACCGCTGCTGCACCGCCTCGGTCACGCGTTCATCCCGGACCTCGGTGGCTGCCACATCGGCGACCGCCCGATCGACTTCCACCTCGACGCTCTCCGCCGTTTCGGCGCCGTCGTCGACAAGGCTCCCGAGGGCCTGCACCTGACGGCACCGAACGGGTTGCACGGCACGAAGTTCGAGCTGCCCTATCCGAGCGTCGGCGCGACCGAGCAGGTGCTGCTGACGGCCGTACGGGCCGAGGGCGTCACCGAGCTGCGCAACGCCGCCGTCGAGCCGGAGATCATCGACCTCATCTGCGCGCTGCAGAAGATGGGCGCGATCATCAAGGTGCAGACCGATCGCGTGATCGAGATTGAGGGTGTGCAGCGGCTCGGCGGCTTCACCCACCGGCCGATTCCGGATCGGTTGGAGGCTGCGAGCTGGGCCTGCGCCGCCCTGGCCACGCGGGGTGACATCACCGTCCGTGGCGCCCGGCAGGCCGACATGATGACGTTCCTGAATGTGTTCACGTCGATCGGCGGCGCATTC
>DASQPR010000123.1:0-5620 GCA_035643815.1 Micromonosporaceae bacterium
CGCCTTCGTCGAGGTCTACACCGACGGCGCGTGTAGCGGCAATCCGGGCCCGGGCGGCTGGGGTGCGGTGTTGCTCTACGGCCGGCACGAGAAGGAGCTCTACGGCGGTCAGCGCGAGCCGACGACGAACAACCGGATGGAGCTGACGGCGGCGATCAAGGCGCTAGAACACCTCACACGCCCGTCGGTCGTACGCCTGCACACCGACAGCACGTACGTCCGTTCCGGCATCATGTCGTGGCTCGCCGGCTGGCAGCGAAACGGTTGGCGTACGTCCGACCGCAAGCCGGTCAAGAACGCAGACTTGTGGCAGCGGTTGGCCGCCGCGGTCGCCCGACACGAGGTCGAGTGGCTGTGGGTGAAGGGGCACGCCGGCGATCCCGGCAACGAGCGTGCCGACGCGCTCGCCAACCGAGGCATGTCCGAAGCCCGCGCCGCCGGCTGAGCACCGAGCATCGCGTCCACGATCTCGATCCAGCGGCTCGACCCAGTGACTCGACCCAGCGGCTCCGACCCGGCCGCGACGGCGCAGCGCAGTTGCGGCGCGTCAGGAGCAGTCGGTTTGGATCGTCTTCACATCCGACTTGAGCTCGTCCGTCAACGCCGAGGACGGCGCGCGTCCGGCGACGACGTCGGCTCGCAGCGTGTCGATGTGGCCGGCCGCCGTACGTAGGTCCGATGCGGTCTGCGGATGGTTCGACTTCGCCGCGTCGGTCCGGAGCTCGGCCGCTCCCGCGGTCAGCTCGACGACGATCGCGTGCACGTCGTTGCCGTCGCCGCGCACCCGCGCTTCCAGTTGTCCGGTGTAGACGACCACGCCAATGCATGCGGGGTCGAGCCGGTGCGACAGGTGGGACCAGCCGGAGGCCAGGTCGTTGCCGATCGGTATCGACCACAGCACGGCGAAGACGATGCCGAGCAACGCCCGCACGCGCCCGACCCCGCGCCGTCGCCGCGCGCGAAGCAAACCGATGACGCCAAAGATGACCGCGAACGGCGGCAGCGGAAGGATGCCGCACACGAGCGCCGCAGTCGCGAATCCGTTGCGCGGGAAGGGATCGCCGGGATAGGGCGGCAGTGGTCGCGAGTCGATCCGGGCCGGCACCGGTGGCTTGGTCCAGGCGGCCGGGCCGGCCGGGACGCCCAGGCCAACAGGGCCGGCCGGTCCGAGCGTCAGCGGGCCGATACCGGTCGGGTACGGCCGGGTGGCCGGCCGTACCGATGAGTCGGCCGACCCCAACGACATCGCGACGGGCGCCGACGCGGACGCCGCGTACGGCTGCGCTGCCGCAAATGCCGTGGGCGCCGGCGCGAAATGCGCACGCCCGATGATCGGTGGCCGATCCGGGGCATTGAGCGCGGCCCGAGCCGTGGCGGCGTTGATCGGTCGCTGCGCCGGCTCCTTGGCGAGCATCTGATGGATCAGGGCCGCAAAACCCTCGGGCACCTCGGGCCGGACGGACCGCAGCGGCGTCGGCACGGCGGACAGATGCGCGGAGATCCAGTCCGCCGGCGTCTCGGCGCGGTACGGCGACTGGCCGGCGAGGAGTTCGTAAAGGACGCAGCCGAGCGAGTAGAGGTCAGCCCGTCCATCAACGGTGCCGGTCTCCAACTGTTCCGGCGCCGCGTATCGAAGCGTGCCGACGTGGTCGCCGTCGCGGGTCAGGCGTGACTCGCGTTCGACCCACACGATGCCGAAGTCGACGATCTTCGCCGCGCCGGTGGCTGCGCTCAGCATGATGTTGGCCGGCTTCAGGTCGCGGTGCACGAGCCCGGCGGCGTGGGCCGCGTCGAGGCCGGCGCAGACCTGGTCGGCAACTGCGCGCACCCGATCCACGGACAACCGGCCATCACCCGACATCCGGGCGCGCGCTTGCTCATCGGCGAGGGAACCGCCGGTGATCAGCTCCATCACGAGATAGGCCGAGCCGTCGTGTTCGCCGAAGTCGTGCGCGGTGACGATATGGGGGTGGTTGAAAGCGGCTACGGCGCGCGCCTCCTGGCGGAATCGCTGCATGGCCGCGTCGGGCTGCGCGAGATGGTCGAACGACACGATCTTGATGGCCACGTCTCGGCCGAGCGTACGGTCGTAGCCGCGAAAGACCGCGCCGAAGCCGCCTCGACCCAGCTCAGCTCGTAGCTCGTAACGACCCGCGACGACGGTGCCGTCCATTGCCCACCCATCCTGCCCATCGCTGCCGGCCGCAGACGGCGGCTTCGCGTCAACGTCCAGCCTTGCGGACGTCGTCAAGTCGATGACGCTGGAACACTGACGTCAAGTCGACCCGCGGCCAATAACGGCCGGTCGCACAGCCGCGAGTCGGTGCCGACGCCGTTACGCCGTGCGGGCCGCGGCCACTCGGTCTCGGTCGGGCGTGGACGCTGCCTCCTGCGGGCCACCATCACCTGGATGGCGGGTCGACTCGTTGCGCATGGTCAGGATTGCGATGTCATCGCGCGGTGTCTCCGGCGAGAACGCGATCGTGGCCGAGCGCAGCCGCGCCGCGACAATGTCCGCGTCATGGCCGGCCAGCGGCGCCAACACCTCGTGCGTACGGTCGAGGCCGAAGAGCTCTTCCCCGCGCCGCCGTTCAGTCACCCCGTCGGTGAAGAACACCAACGTGTCACCCGGGCTCATCACGACGTCCTCGGCGACGATGTTGATCCGTGGGAGCAGACCGAGCGCGCTTCCGTTGTGTCCCACGGCTTCCGTGACGCCCGACGTCCGTACGACGATGGGACGCTCGTGTCCGGCCAGGTAGATCTCGGCCCGTACGGTCGGCCCACCGGTGTCCACGGCGGCCACCGCGAGGGTCGCGAACCGTCCGGAGCCCTGTTCGGCCAGCTCTTCGTTGATCCGTACGAGGATCTCCGGCACCGGCCGGCCCTCCCGCACGAGCACCCGCATCACGTTGCGGACGAGTCCCGTGACCGCGGCGGCCGCGACTCCCTTGCCCGATACGTCGCCCAGCACCATGAGCCAGCGGCCGTCCGGCATCTCCAGGACGTCGTAGAAATCGCCGCCCACGTCAACGGTGCCGATGGCCGGGATGTACTCGGCGGCGAACCGTACGCCGTCGACGCGCGGCAGCGCCGGCGGGAGCAGCGCCTGTTGCAGCGTGTCGGTCGCGGCCCGCCGTTCCTCGTGCAGCTGCGCGTTGTCGAGCGCGAGCGCGGTCCGCCGGGCCAGGTCGACGATCACCGCCAGCTCGTCGGTATCGTGCCGGCGGCCGCGCGGGCGACCGACCGCGAGGACGCCGAGTCGCTGGCCGCGCACGATCAGCGGCACCGCCACCCCGTCGAGTGCGGTCGACAGCGTGCTGTGCTGGCCCGGATTGAGCGCGTCCGCCAGTACGCGCTTGTTCGGGTCGAGGTCGAGTGCCCGCCGGACGGCGACGGTCTGTATCTCGCGGGTATGGGTGGCGCTGGCGACAACCGGCGGACCGCCGTCGAAACACCGGAGGACGGCACACCATTCGCCTAGACGTGGCACGAACAGGCGAGGCACGAGCGCCATCGTGAGGTCGATCTCTAGCGACTGCGCGAGCAGGTCACTCGCACCGGTGATGAACGCGACCTCGGCGCGCCGCCGGAGGTCGGCGGCACGCAGCCGGTCATTGTCGACCATGACGGCGAAGGCGTGGGCGCCCAGTGTCGCGATCCGCCGAGCGTGTGGGGGAATCGCCTCAGTGCGCACGGTCAGCGCTCCGTGTGCCGGTGGCGCGAGCGGCAGCGGGATCCGTACCGGCTCGAGGACGTGGCCGCCCGTGGTTCCCGCCCGGGCAACCTCGACGCTGCCTCGGCCATCGGCCCGATCGAGCACGAGCTCCACCGTCGCGTCGTCCGCCGTGGCGGACACCTCGGCGACCAGCTGCAACGCAAACTGCGCCAGGTCGGTCGCGACCGCGGTGCCGAGCCAGGTGTCGGCGCCGACCAGGACAGCGCCGTCGGCCGCTGCAAGATCATCGCCTTCTCGCGCCGGATCGCGCTGTGCGGTGTCGGCACGCGCCGCGCGGGTTGGGCGCTTTGACCCGGGTACGCCATCGGAGCGCAGGTCACTCCGTTGTATCTCGAACCAGACTGACTTGCCGGAATTGTCATGTACGACGCCCCATCGGGTGGCGATCCGATCCACCAGAATGAGACCGCGACCGTGCGATAGCAGGGGGCGTCGCATCGCGGACGTAGGGTCGAGCACAGGCAATTCACCGCGATGCCCATCGGCGACCGCGACGTGCACGCGAGTGGCATTCACGTCAACCGTTACGGCCAGGTCTGTCCCAGCGTGGAGCACGGCGTTCGTCGTCAGCTCGGTCGCGAGCAGCAGCACATCGTCGACCATCTCGGCCAGGTGCGTCTCGTCGAGCATCTGCCGGATCATCGCGCGGACCGCGGCGGGAGCGTGGCGGTCCGCGCGCAGATGTAAGCGGCGTTCGGTTCGGGGCTCCGACAAACGATGTGTTGCATTGGTGGCCACGATCAGTAGTGTCCTCCGAGTGGAGCGGTGGAGCCAACCAGACGGTTGGCGGCCCACGACATACGGGTGCGCGGTGCGCCCGTGGCGCGGCGGGGAGGGTGCCATGACAGTGACGCAACAGCGACCCGACTCCCGGGGCGACACCGAAGCACTGCTCGACGAATTGACCGATGCATTGCACCGCGTACGGGCCGGCGATTTCAAGGTCCGCCTCCCCCGGCGCAACGACGTCGGCGCGGCCGTCGTCGACGCATTCAACGACGTCGTCGCGCAGCAGGAGCACCAGACCCGCGACCTTGTACGCATCAGTCGCCTCGTCGGGCGAGAGGGCCGGCTCACCGAGCGGCTCGACGACGACGGCGTCGAAGGCGCGTGGGCCGACGGCTTGCGTACGGTCAATGCCCTGATCGACGACCTCGCCCGACCAACCACCGAGGTGGCCCGCGTCATCGCGGCCGTCGCCGAGGGCGACCTGTCGCAGCACATGGCGAACGAGATCGAGGGCCGCCCGTTGCGCGGCGAGTTCCTCCAGATCGGCCGCACCGTCAACACCATGGTCGACCAGTTGTCCTCGTTCGCCGACGAGGTCACGCGCGTGGCCCGCGACGTCGGTACGGAGGGCAAGCTCGGCGGCCAGGCCGACGTACGCGGCGTCGCCGGAACGTGGCGCGACCTGACCTCGAACGTGAACCAGATGGCCGCGAACCTGACCAACCAGGTGCGGTCGATCTCCCAGGTGACCACGGCCATCGCGGACGGCGACCTGTCGCAGAAGATCACCGTGTCGGCGAAGGGCGAGGTCGCCGAGCTGGCGGACACGATCAATTCGCTCACCGACACGCTGCGCGTCTTCGCCGAGCAGGTCACGCGTGTGGCCCGCGAGGTCGGTACGGAGGGCAAGCTCGGCGGCCAGGCCGACGTACCCGGCGTCGCCGGCACCTGGAAAGACCTGACCGACAACGTCAACTCGATGGCGTCCAACCTGACCGACCAGGTCCGCAACATCGCCCAGGTGGCCACGGCGGTCGCGACCGGTGACCTGTCGCAGAAGATCACGGTGGCCGCGCAGGGCGAGATCCTGGAGCTCAAGGACACCGTCAACACCATGGTCGACCAGCTGTCCTCGTTCGCCGACGAGGTCAC
>DASQPR010000124.1:0-2510 GCA_035643815.1 Micromonosporaceae bacterium
ATGACACCGCCCACGAGTTGGGCGTCGACCCCGGCCTGCGCAAAGACGGCGTCGAGGCGCATCTGCAGGAGTTGCTCGCGGCCTCGCCCACCGCGTTGGGTGACGGCTTTACGCTGGTACGGCGAGAGTTTCCGACCGCCATCGGTCCGGTCGACCTGTTGTGCCGTGACGCCGCCGGCGCAACGGTCGCGGTCGAGGTCAAGCGACGCGGCGAGATCGACGGCGTTGAACAGTTGACGCGCTATCTCGAGCTGTTGAACCGGGATCCGTTGCTCGCACCGGTGTCCGGCGTATTCGCGGCACAGGAGATCAAGCCGCAGGCGCGTGTCCTTGCCGGCGATCGTGGCATCCGCTGTGTCGTCGTCGACTACGACACGCTTCGCGGCATCGACACCAGCGCCGAGCGCCTCTTCTAGCGCGCACCGGATTCGGGATCGGTGCGGGCGGCGGGACATTCTGCGTGGCTTCGGGCGTGCCGAGCCAACTTTGTTCTACAGTCCGTTTCGGACGCGTATGCCCGCTAAGTGGCGTCGCGACGGCGAACGGGAGGGTGGCGTGGCCGCGGCAACGACGACCGAGATCGGTTTGGTCGTCGTTGGCCGCCCGACCAGCCGGTGGTGGCAGCGGCCGATCCCATGTCGGGTCGAACTCGACGGCGACGCCGTCGGGTCGGTGGCCCACCACGGCGAACTCGCGGTCATGGTGCGGCCGGGCGCCACGTTGTCAGCGCCGGGATCTGGCGCGCCCGTACGACGGGCTACCCGTTCGACGTCGACCAGGACGCGACGGTGTACGTCGACGTCGTGCCCAACCGGTATCCGGCGATCCGACGTGGTGCCGAGCCGATCTGCCTGCGGTTCGGTCTGTGACGCCGTCGCGAAGAGTCCCTGCCTACACGCGCGAATAGGCGGGCGTTCGCGGGACGCTGCGTACGTCCTGGTAGCCGCGCACGAGCATGGTGACCCAGTCGTAGATCGCGCTCTCGTTCGGCGCCAGCGGCCCGGGCCGATGGTGGGGCGAGGCGAGGCCACGCTGCACCGATTCGACCGCCGCCCAGTCCTGCTGGTTTGTCCGGTCCCAGAAATCCACGGCGTACGCCGGATCGACGTCGGGCGCCGTGAACAGCCACTGGCACTCGACGAACGTACGACCCGGTGACAAGGGCACGAGGCGGTGCGTCATCACGTAGTCCGGGTGCAACGACAGGAGCACGTGCGGGAACAAGCCGATGTACGTGACCGTGCGCGGGTTGACACCGGCCAGTATCGGCGCGTGCGATGAGCCGTCGAACGACATCGTCTCCGCGTGGGGCAGCAGATCCATCGTGCCGCCGACCCAGGCGCCGGGTCCGGTGCCGTTGTCTCCGGAAGCGGGGGCCGTCACCGTACATAGTTCGGGATGGATCATCGGGCAGTGGTAGCACTCGTGGTAATTCTCGACGATCAGCTTCCAGTTCGCCGCGACCTCATACCGATGGGTCGCCGCGACGTGCAATCGCTCCGGCGCGTACGGCCTGATCCAGTCGTCCAGCTCGCCGATGAAGTCCGCGAATGGCGCGGCACCCCCGGCCGCGTTGACGAACACCCAACCGTGCCAGTCGACGGCCGGTAGCTCGACGAGGCTCCATGGCGTCCGGTCGAAGTCGGCCGGCATGTCCGGGGCCGCTTGCAGCGCCCCGTCGAGTCGGTAGGCCCACCCGTGGTACGGGCAGACGATGGCTCGCTTGGCGGCATCCGTACCGACGGGAAGAAGTTCATGACCGCGATGCCGGCAGACATTCGCGAACGCCCGCATCGTGTTGTCGCTGGCCACGGTGACGAGCACGCCAAGATCGCCCACCGCGTACGCCCGTTGACCGGCGGCCGGACGGCGTCCGAGACACGTCCACGTGCCGGCGAAGAATTGCGCTCGCTCCCAGCCGAGCACGGCCGGTGAGGTGTAAGCGGCGGACGGCAGCATCCGGGATTCGCCGAACGGGCGGGCGACGGCGGCGAGATCGGCGGGATCGAGCAGGTCAGCGGGGATCACCGCGTCATCTTCACCCATCGTGGCCAGTTTGCCCAAGGCCGATGTCGCGGGTGTCGCGGCCTTTACACGGACCTCCGTCGTCGGCATCGTTGAGAAGGCGAACGGTTGGTACGCGCAGCCCGCCCCTCGCAGCCCACTCGCGGCTCAAAAGGGAGATGTCGATGACACACGCGTACCCTATGTTGCCGTTGCCGGGCAGCCGTCGCGATCCGGTGCCCGGCGCTGTGCGAGTTGCCGATGCGACGCCCGACGAACCGGTGTTCGCCACTCTTGTGCTGCGACGGAGAGTGGATCAACCGGGCGGGCCGGGCGACGCCGGTGCTCCCGCTGACCCGGATGACGTGCAAGACGTACGTACTTTCGCCATGGCGGCCGGTCTGGACGTTACGGACGTAAATCTGGCCGCGAGATCGGTCCGGCTGGGCGGCACCGTGGCCGCGATGGCCGCTGCGTTCGGTGTGGACCTCGGTGCGTACGAGACA
>DASQPR010000125.1:0-2137 GCA_035643815.1 Micromonosporaceae bacterium
GGGGGCGGCGCGAACGAGGCGGCGGCCACGGTGGCGGACCCGGCGACGAACGAGCCTCGTCTGGCCGAGTGGTGGCACGCGATCGATGAGCTGCGCGAACGATGCCCACTCGGGTGGGAGGAGCCGCCCGACGGGTCGCTCGCTCCGCAATACGTCATCAAGCGCATCGGCGAGATTGCTGGACCGGACGCCATCTACGTGGCCGGTGTTGGTCAGCACCAGATGTGGGCGTCGCAGTTCATCTCGTACGAGAAGCCGGGCACCTGGCTGAACTCGGGTGGCCTCGGCACGATGGGGTACGCCGTACCGGCCGCGATGGGCGCCAAGGCCGGCATGCCCGACACCACGGTCTGGGCGATCGACGGCGACGGCTGTTTCCAGATGACCAACCAGGAACTCGCCACGTGTGCCCTGGAGGGCATCCCGATCAAGGTCGCCATCATCAACAACGGCAACCTTGGCATGGTCCGCCAGTGGCAAACGCTGTTCTACAACGAGCGCTACTCGAACACCGATCTCGGCACGCACAAGCACCGCGTACCCGATTTCGTGAAGCTCGCCGAAGCCCTCGGCTGTATTGGCCTGCGGTGCGAAAGCGCCGCGGACGTCGACAAGACGATCGAGGCCGCTATGGCGGTCACCGACGCGCCGGTGGTGATCGACTTCGTCGTCGGCAAGGATGCGATGGTCTGGCCGATGGTCGCGGCCGGCACGAGCAACGACGAGATCATGTTCGCCCGCGGTGTCCGCCCGATCTTCGACGAGGACGATGTCTGATGACTCTGCACACGCTGTCCGTCCTGGTGGAGAACAAACCCGGTGTGCTCGCCCGGGTGTCGCAACTGTTCAGCCGCCGCGGCTTCAACATCGACTCGCTCGCTGTGGGGGAGACCGAGCACGCCGAGGTCTCGCGCATCACGATCGTGGTCAACGCCGAGCAGTCACCGCTCGAGCAGGTCACCAAGCAGCTCAACAAACTCGTGAACGTACTCAAGATCGTCGAGTTGGAGCCGGATGCGTCGATCCAGCGCGAGCTGCTCCTTGTCAAGGTGCGAGCCGATCGCACGCAACGAACGCAGGTCATGGAAACGGTCACGATGTTCCGCGCGCACATCGTGGACGTCGCGGCCGACACCCTGACGATCGAAGCCACCGGTACGGCATCGAAGCTCGACGCGCTGCTGCGCGACCTCGAGCCGTTCGGGATCAAGGAAATGGTGCAGTCCGGCGTCGTCGCGATCGGGCGGGGCTCCCGCTCGATCACCGCGCCCACACTGCGGGCCGCGTAGCCGGCCCGCACCGACATCTCGGCGGGCCGCGTAGCGGGCCGCACCAGACACAGCGCGGGCCGTGTAGCCGGTCCGTATCAACCAAGGAGAGTTACGTTGCCCGCAGAAGTGTTCTACGACGACGACGCCGATCTGTCGATCATCGCCGGCCGCAAGGTCGCGGTCATCGGCTACGGCAGCCAGGGGCACGCGCACGCGCTGTCGCTGCGTGACTCGGGCGTGGACGTCCGCGTCGGCCTGCCGGCCACGTCGCGCAGCCGAGCGAAGGCCGAGGAGCAAGGACTGCGCGTCGTCACGCCGGCGGAGGCGGCGGCGGAGTCGAATGTCATCATGATCCTCGCGCCGGACACGGCCCAGCGGAAGATCTATGCCGAGGACATCGCGCCGACGCTCTCCGCCGGCAAGGCGCTCTTCTTCGGCCACGGCTTCAACATCCGGTACGGACTGATCGACGCACCGTCCGATGTGGACGTCGCGATGGTGGCGCCCAAAGGCCCGGGTCACCTCGTACGGCGGCAGTTCGTCGACGGCAAAGGCGTTCCGGTCCTCGTCGCCGTCGATCAGGACGCGACCGGCGGCGCCCTCGCGCTGGCACTGTCCTACGCCAAGGCGATCGGTGGAACGCGAGCCGGTGCCATCCGTACCACGTTCACCGAAGAGACCGAGACCGACCTCTTCGGCGAGCAGGCCGTCCTATGCGGCGGCACGACGGCGCTCGTGCAGGCCGGTTTCGAGGTGCTGACCGAGGCGGGCTACGCCCCCGAGGTTGCGTATTTCGAGTGCCTGCACGAGCTGAAGCTCATTGTCGATCTGATGTATGAGGGCGGTATCGCCCGCATGCGATACAG
>DASQPR010000126.1:0-2496 GCA_035643815.1 Micromonosporaceae bacterium
CGTACCGATCGCGAGCGAGGCCACGATCAGGCCGGCGTGCACCCACAGGAACGACGTCGGAGCGCCGTGCCCGACCGTACCCGTGGACCACGCGCGGGAGTCATCCCAGATCGCGAGCGCGAACCGCGGCCAGATTACCCAGTTCCAGACGCCGACGCCGATCAGGAAGGCGGCCCAGCCGCGGGAAATTGTCACGTGCCGAGCCTAAGCGGCCAAGATAGACGCCCGTTCTTGGGATGAAATCAGCGCTGGCCTGCGATCGAGCCGCCATCGGCGTTGGAAGATCCACGATCTGGGAACGCCAGTGACGTTAAGGCCGACCGATAACGACCCTGACGTTACCCACCCGGGCGTGCCGTCGCCCTGCCATCGTCACCAGCCCGCACTAACGCCGACTCACCGAGCCGTAGCGCCCCAGCGGATCGTCGCCGAGGCGTTGCCGCCCGACGGCGCTGGTGTCGTCGACCGGTTCGAGCGGCCGGCCCAGAGCCCATCCGAGCAGCAGGTCGGCCAACTCCGGGTTGCGAGCGAGGACCGGACCGTGCAGGTACGTGCCGATCACGTGGCCGTGCACGGCGCCATCGGCGGCGATCGTGGCATGCGAGCCGCCGTGGGAGGCGTGGGATGCGTGGCCCCCGCCGCGCGCCAGATGACCGGTGTCGTGTGGGCCGAGCCCGTGACCGGCACTGTACGATCCGGAACCGTGATTCGGGGACGCGACCGCCGTGGCGACCGGTGATACGGCGCCCACAGGTTGAGTGTTGACCGGAGCTCGGTCGGTCGCGTGCGCATGACGGTGTGCGTTCGCTGCGGCTTGCGCCCGCCGTACGGCGGCCGGGTCGGGGTCGTTCGCGATCCGAGCGGTGCCGAAGCCCGAATTGCTGCGAGCGGCACTGCGCGTCATCGCCGCGACTCCATTGCCGTGCGATCCGTGCGAACGTGACGGCAGGCCGTTGCCGACGCCGTATTCGAGACGGGTCAACGGTTCGACATCAGCGTCGAGTTCCGTGCGTGCCTCGTGGCACTCGTACCCGGTCATCGTCGGCAGACCAAGGGCGACGTTGGGCAATGTCCCGACGGGCCCTTCGACCAGCGGTGCGTGGGTCGTTCGTGCACCGATAAGGCCGAGCCCGGCGTGGCGAGTGCCGTCCGGCGTGTCGAACCATTCGCCCAAAACCTGGAAGCCGGAGTTCACGCCGAGCACGACGGCGCCGTCGTCCACCGCACGCGCCAGGCCATCCGGTCCGCCAAGAAGCTCGACCAGGCGCGGCTGCTCCGGGTGCCAGCCGCCGCCGAGCAGGTAGACGTCCGCGCGCGGCAACTTGCCGGCATATGTCGTGATGATGCTCGCGGTCATACCGCGCAGCGATGCGCGATGCCGCAGGGCTCGCGCATTGCCCTCGTCGCCCTGTGCGGCCGAACACAAGGGGTAGAGGTTCGCGATCGTGAGCTGTGCGGTCATGGTGCCAACCTCCGCCGTAGCCTCGTAGGCGGCCGAAATGGCCGCGCTGCGCAGACTTCTACCGGTGGCGCCCTCGCGCTCGCGAGAGGCGGGTGCGGGCGGATCTCTGGAACACCCGCACTCGTATGCAACGATGCACGGCTTCAGTATGTAGTGGGCAAGACCGGCTTAAGTGGCAAATCGGCCGATACCTGCAACATGCGGTTTGGGGTCAATGTCCGATCAGGCGGTTGATCACTGCGGCGCGCCGTGACCGCCGACCGTGCCGCGTCTCCGTACGGTCGGCTCCGCCCATCGCCCACAGTGCCGCGCTCACTCCGAGCCATCGCAGCGGCTCTGGCTCCCAGCTGCCCGAGTCGTGGCCGACCCAGGGCAGGGTCGTGCGATCGGTGGCTTCGCCGCGAATGAGGTCGGCCAGGGTTCGCCCGGCCAGGTTCGTGGTGCTCACCCCGTCGCCGACATAGCCGCCGGCCGAGGCCAGGCCGGTCTTGCGGTCGAGGCCAACCGAGGCATACCAGTCGCGCGGCACACCCAGCGGGCCGCCCCACGACGCGGCGATCGGCACCTCGCCGCCGCCGATCGCGACCAGTTCCGGGAACAGGTCCGCGAGCGCTCGACGCAGTTCGGCGAAGACGCGCGCGTCGCGGTCGAAGCCTGGCTTGACCTTCGACCCGAAGTGGTACGGCGCGCCGCGGCCACCGAACGCGAGCCGGTCGTCAGCGGTGCGCTGACCATAGATGATCAAGTTGCGAAAGTCGCCGAACGTCTCGCGCGCGCCGAGTCCGACCGCGTCCCAGAACGACGCCGGCAACGGATCGGTCGCGACCATCAACGAGTAGACCGGCGCCACCGCGCGCTTGAAGCCCGGCAGCTGTGACGTGTAGCCCTCGGTCGCGCGTACGACTATCTCGGCCCGCACGGACGCGTACGGTGTCGCGATCCGACCCGGCTCCAGGCGTACGACTGGGGATCGTTCATATACGGCAACGCCCTTGCGTGCGACGGCGGCGGCGAGTCCACGAGCGAGTTTGGCC
>DASQPR010000127.1:0-7365 GCA_035643815.1 Micromonosporaceae bacterium
AGGCCGTAGCGGTCGCCCGGCCGTACGTCGAGATCGACGTGATCGACGGCGAGAATCGAGCCGAACCGTTTCGTCAGGGCGTGGGTCCGGATCATGCGCGGGCGCCGATGTTCATTCGTCGGCGCCGACGAAGGTCGCCAGCTCAACGCCGGCGGCGGCGAGGACGTCTCCGCTCACGAGCCCGACCGCGATGTAAACGTTGCCGGTCAGATCCGACGCGGTGATCACGACGCTGAGCAGCGGTGTCGTCACGATGACATCGATGCCGCCGGCAAATCGGTTCACCGTGCCGCCGACGTTGCGGGCCGCCCGGATGGCAGCGAATCCCGTACGACGTGGCACATTCGCGGCCACGACCTGCCGGAACCCGGTGCCGTACGCCGCGAGGCCGGGCAACGCTCCCAGCCCGTTGCCGCTACGCGCCAGACCGCCAAGGGAGTCCGGTAGCGATCCGAGACCGAGATTCCGCAGCGCAGACACGACGTCGGGGTTGCTGGTGACCGTGTGCCCCGCGCCGGGCGGCGCCGTCTGCACTGTTGTCGTCGCCGTTGCCGGCGCGGACAGGCTGACACTGAGGAGCCGAGTCACGAGCACAGGTCTCACGACACCACGCGCCGACACATCGACTTCGAGCGGCAGGCCGGTCTTCGGTTCGGCCCAGATGTCGACGCTGGCCACCGTCGTCTGCGCACTGCTCGGCATCAACCGCAGACCGGCCGCGTCGATCCCGGCCACCCGACGCGCGGGCAATGGCTTGCGGCTCGAACCGACCGGCCCGTCCAGGTCCGGCGCCGACGCCGCGGACAGCAGACGCCGGGCGAGATCGGGCGGCGCCAGATCCGCACCGCGCGGCAGGCGCACGCTTGCCACGCCCAGGATGTCCGTCAGCTGGTTGCGCCCGTAGTCCCAGATCGTCTGGTCGGCACCCGACTGATAGAGGTCACGCTCGCCGGCCGCGTCGATGGTGTCGACTCGCCACCGCCCCGGGTCGGCGTACCAGATGCGAAGCGACGTGTTGCCGTCGAACAGACCGATCACATCGTCAAGTTGCGGCAGGCTCGGCAGCCCGGCACTTCCGGTGCTGACGGCATAGCCCTGGTACGGCTGTCGAGCCGATGCCGCGATCCGGGCGGCCAATGTGTCCGGGGCGATCGACGTGGCCCCGGCCGGCACCGCCCGTAGGACGAGCGGGATCGCCACCAGCACGGCCACGGCTGCCACCACAATGGCCCACCGGCGTCGTGTGTCCCGCCGCACCACGGACATTGTCCGATCGTACGTCGGCCAGCCGCGGCGACCGGTCGGCCGCGCATGACGTACCGCAAACGGAGGCCGCAGAGCCGGCCCGCGCTCGACTCATGTGGACGGTGGGCCGGCCACCCTCGGCATCGACACGGCCAGCGCCAGGCCGACGACGTACGCCACGCCGGCGACGATCATCGCCAGCCGCGCACCGGACAACGTCGCGCCGAGGCCGTGCGCAGCGGCAATGAACGATCCGAGCAGAGCGATCCCGAGCGCGGCACCGACCTGCCGACTGGCGTTGAGCGCGCCGGAGGCAATCCCGCCGCGGTCTGGCGGCGCGGCCTCGACGACGGCGGAGGTGGCGGCCGGCATGCAGAACGAGATCCCGAAACCGGCCGCGGCCATCGACCCGAACTCGGCGCGTCGCCGACGACGATCGGGCTGAACCGCCTCCGCCTGCGTACCCGGGTTGCCGTAGTTCATGCGCGCACGCGCCCTCGGTGCGCCGTGTCACATTAGCCGGCTCGGGCGGGCAGCTCCGGCGTGTCGGTCTCCAACGGCACCGCGGCCGCGTTGACCAGGCCGAGCTGCACCGGCTGCCGCGGCATGAACGCGCCGATCAGCCACGAGGCAGCCACACTCGCCCGGTTTCTGGGCAGCGCCAGCAGATGGTATCCGCCGGTAACGCCGGCGGCCGCGAGTCCGGACAGCGGGATCCCCAACGGGTCGGCCGCCGCGGCGCCACCGGCCAGATCGACAGTGAAGCCCAGATCGTGATGCCGGTACGCCCGTCGCCGGCCGGCGCCGAACGAGGCGGCGATGTTTCGGGCCGCCAGCTTCCCTTGACGCTCCGCGTGCTGTGCCGTCATCGCCGTGCACTGCCCGGGCCGGGTCAGGTCCGGCACCGCGGCCGCGTCACCGACCCCGTACACCTCGGGATGGCCGGGAACGGTCAGGTACTCGTCGACGACCAGGCGACCCTGGTTTGTCGCCAGGCCGAGGCTGTCCACGAACGGGTCCGGCCGGACGCCGACGCACCAGATCAGCGTCTTGCACGACAGAGAGGTGCCGTCGCTCATGCGTACGCCGTCGGCGGTCGCCTCGGTGATCGACGTACCGAGCCGGAGCCGTACGCCCCGGCGTCGCAGTAGGCGGTCGGTCGTTGCCGACAAGCGGGGGTCGAGGCCGGGCAGCACCCGGTCGGCCGTATCGAGGAGATACCAGCGGCTCGTCTCGCCACGCAGGCGCGGCCGCGCCTTGGTGATCGACTCCGTCAGGGCCTGCCCGTGGGCGAGCACCTCGGTGCCGGTATAGCCGGCGCCGACCACCACGAACGTCAGCCGCGCCGCCCGCTCGTCTGGATCGTCGGTCTCCTCCGCCATCTCGACCTGACAGGTGAGGTGATCGCGCAGATAGAGCGCCTCCGGAATGCCGCGGAAGCCGTGGGCGTGGTCGGCGATGCCGGGGACGGGCAGCAGTTTGTTGACACTGCCGGCCGCGATGACGAGCCGGTCGTAGGCGACGTCGCCGACACGACCTTCCGGATCGCCGTACACGACGCGGCGATCATCGAGATCAACCTGGCGAGCGTTGCCGAGGATGAGACGCACCTTGGGCAACGCCGCGGGCAGCGACACCGCAACCCGGTTCGCGTCGAGGAGGCCGCCGGTGACCTGCGGCAACAACGGCAGGTAAAGGAAATAGTCGGTCGGATTGATGAGAGTGATCTCCGCCGCACCTCGGGCTAGCTTGGACAGTCGACGGGCAGCATGAAAGCCGGCGAATCCGCCGCCGACGATGACGATCCGGGCCCCTGCCATCGGTCGTTCCCCCTTCGTCGCAATCCTCGCCGCCGCATCCGCCCGCGCGTCGACCATCCGTACCCACCCTAGCCAGGGGGTAACGCACGCGCAGGAAGTCCGGCGTCGCCAGCGGAACGCATCAGGTAAACGGGTCGCCACGCCGCGGGCGCTGTGTAACCGTGGTCCGTCGAGCGAGACCATCCGACCACGCGGTCGGCGAAGAAAGGGGCGTGGACATGCCGGCGTGGATCTGTGCGACCTGTGCGGTGCAGCAACCGGATACCGACGCGCCGCCGGACAGATGCCCGATCTGCGACGACGAGCGCCAGTATGTCGGCTGGCAGGGCCAGCGCTGGACGACGCCGGCCGAGCTGGCGCGCAGCCATCGGGCCGACATCCGCGAGGAGGAGCCGGATCTGATCGGGATCGGCACGGAGCCGGCCTTCGGCATCGGCCAGCGCG
This sequence comes from Micromonosporaceae bacterium, assembly GCA_035643815.1. Lineage (GTDB taxonomy): Bacteria > Actinomycetota > Actinomycetes > Mycobacteriales > Micromonosporaceae > DASQPR01. The sequence goes on from DASQPR010000127.1 coordinate 3,510, forward strand.
CTCTGCTCGTCCGTACGCCCGGCGGCAACGTGCTCTGGGATTGCGTGTCCGTGCTCGACGACGCCGCTCGACAACGCGTCACCGCGCTGGGCGGGATTGCGGCGATCTGCATGTCCCATCCGCATTTCTACGGCACGCATATCGACTGGGCGGACGCGTTCGACGCCCGGGTGCTCATCCCGCGAGCCGACGCCGCCTGGATCCAGCGTCCGTCACCACGCGTGGAGTTGTGGGACGACGAGATAGAGCCGGTGCCGGGCGTCACGGTGGCCCGCATCGGCGGCCACTTCGACGGTGCGGCTGTGCTGCATTGGCCGGCCGGCGCGGCTGGTCGCGGCGCTCTGCTGACCGGCGACACCATCACGGTCGTTCAGGACCGCGATTGGGTCAGTTTCATGTGGAGCTACCCGAATCTCATTCCGCTCGACGAGGCGACGGTGCTCGACATCGCCCATCGCGTCGAGCGTTTCGGCTTCGACCGTGTGTACGGCGGCTGGTGGGGTCGAGTGGTCGTTACCGATGGTCCGGCTGCCGTACGGCGTTCGGCCGACCGCTACGTGGCGCGGATGCACGGCGAGCGGCCGCCTCAGTGACCGTGCACTAGCCGGCGGGCGGGACCGATGGCACAGTGGTCCGGCAGGTAACCGCCGCGCGGACGGTCGTCCGTTACTTTTCCGTCGCGACGGTCGATCCGCGAAGGAGACCGCCCATGCCCCACATCCCACTATCCGAGGACCTGCCCGGGATCCGCGGTCTGCTGGCGTTCAAGCCGGCGAGCGGCGTGACCGTCGCGCAACTCATCGAGCAACTGTTGCGTGGCGACAGCCCGCTCAGTCCGGCCGACCGCGAGCGGATCGCAGCGCACGTCTCGCAACTCAATGAGTGCGAATTCTGCGCGCGTTCGCACGCCGCGACGATTCCGCATCTGGATCCACAGGTCACGCCGGCCGGGTCGGTCGAGGCGACGCCACGCCTAAACGCGTTGCTCGACCTGGCCGCTGAGGTCACCCGCGGCGGTCGTTACGTCACGTCCGCGACGTTGGCTCGCGCCCGGGCGGCCGGCGCGGGCGATGAGGACATCCATGACACCGTGCTGATTGCGGCGGCGTTTTGCATGCTGAACCGGTACGTCGACGGTCTCGGTGCGATCACGCCGACCGACGACGCGGCGTACGACGAGATGGGCGTCCGGATCGCCGCGCACGGTTACCTGGGTGCGGCGCCGGCGATCGGCTAATGTCACCATTTGGCTAGTCGCCCGGCGTGGCGCGACTACAGGGGGTGACGACGTGGCGATCCGCGACTGGGTGCCGGACGGAACGGAAACCGAACGGCCCAACGCCGCCCGGGTCTACGACTACTACCTGGGCGGGTCGCACAACTTCGAAGCCGACCGCGAAATGGCCCGCCGGGCGATCGCGCTGTGGCCGGACGTACCGAAGATCATCCGAGCCAACCGGGCGTTCCTGCACCGCGCCGTCCGCTACATCGCCACCCAGGGCGTTCGGCAGTTCGTCGACCTCGGATCGGGCATGCCGACGGTGGGCAGCGTGCACGAGGTCGCGCGTTCCGTCATACCGGATGCTCGCGTCGTCTATGTCGACATCGACCCGGTCGTGGTCGCACACGCCCGGATGATTCTCGAGGGCGACGCGAACGCCGCCGTCATCAACGCCGATCTCGCCGACGCCGGTGCCGTTCTCGACCACCCCGATCTACGCCGGCTGCTGGACCTGCGCGAACCGGTCGCCGTACTCATGATCGCGGTCTTGCACTTCGTTCCCGATGGCAGCCGGCCGGCGCAGATCGTGGCGGCCTACCGTGACAAGTTGGTTCCCGGCAGCTACATGGCCGTGACCCATGCGACGCAGGATGGTCAGCCGCCGGAGCTGGCGAGCGACCACCGCAAGTTGTACGCACGGACCCCGACGCCGATGACGATGCGCTCGTACGACGAGATCGCACAACTGATGGCCGGCTGGGATCTCGTGGATCCCGGACTCGTACGGATGCCGCTGTGGCGTCCGGACAGCGTGGAGGAGCTGCCGGAACATCCGGAGGAGTTCGCCGGGTACGGCGCCGTGGGTCGGCTCGCCGTGCCGACCGACGGCCACAGCGAGTCGACTGCGTCGACCGACCAATAGCGACCTGCGACCAACCGCGCCGCTGGCGCCGCCCCGACGAGCCGTACCGTCAAGGCGTCATCGGCCCACCGGACCGAGCGGCGCGTTGATCCGGGGATGTGGCGGCGTTTCGTGCCGGCTGCGGCCGAATGCGTCACGCGCACCCCAGCGGCCGGGAACGTCGAGCAACTCCAAATGGCCGATGCCGGCCGGCAGGGCCGGGTCGACCACGAGCTGGTCGTCGACGGGTTCGAGACCGAGCATCGTCCGCAGGAAGAGCAGTGGCGCCCCGGTCGACCACGCCTGCGGACTGCAGGCAGTCGGATACTGTACGGGGAATTTCGTGAGGCTGCGCTCGTAGCCGCCGAACGCCTCGGGCAGTCGACCGTCGAAGAAGGTCGCCGCGTCAAGGATCCCGGCCGCGATCCGCGCCGCCTCGGCCTTGAATCCGTAGCGCCGCAGGCCCCAGGCGATGAACGAGTTGTCGAACGGCCACACCGTCCCGACGTGGTATCCGATCGGGTTGTAGCGGCCCTCACCCTCGGCCATCGTGCGTACGCCCCAGCCGGAGAACAATCGTGGACCCATCAGGTGGTTGACGACTGCCTTTGCCTTCGACTTGTCGACGATGCCGCTCCACAGCAGGTGACCGATGTTGGACGTCAATGAGTCGACCTGACCGCCCTCGGCGTCGAGTGCGACCGCGAAGTATTTGCCGTCGGCGACCCAGAAATCCTTGTTGAAGCGGCGTTTGAGGTCGGCCGCCTCCGCTTCGAGCTTGGCCGCGTAGGCCGGGTCGTTCCAGACCAGCCGGGCCAGGCGCGCGCCGCGCATCTTCGCATCGTAGGCATAACCCTGCAATTCGCACGTCGCCCTCGGGAATCCGGGTATCCGGCCGTCCTTGTACGCAATCGAATCCGGCGAGTCCTTCCAGCACTGGTTTTCCAGGCCGGTCTGCTCGTTGCGTCGTTGATACGAGATGTACCCGTTGCCCATCAGGTCGGCGTAGTTGTCGATCCAGGCGAACGCCGCGCGGGCCTCGGTCTCCAGATCGCGCACGAAATCGGTGTTCCCGGTCCACCGCTCGTATTCGTCGAGCAGCACGACGAACAGCGGCGTCGCGTCGGCGTTGCCGTAGTAGGGCGAGTGCGGTCGCTCCTCGAACGCAACGAGCTCGCCATAGCGCAACTCGTGGAGGATGCGGCCGGGATCCTCATCACGGAAGTCGTCGACCCGGCTGCCCTGCCAGTCGGCGAGCACCCGCAGCGTGGTCGCGGCGAGATCGGCGTTGAACGGCAACGCCTGCAGACTTGTGAGGATGCTGTCGCGGCCGAACATCGTCATGAACCATGGCAAGCCCGCGGCGGGCAGGCTGTGCGTCGGACCCGCGATGGCCGGCGCAAAACGCAAGGCCGCCAGATCGACAAGACTTCGCTGGTACGTCGTCTGCAACGGTTCCCAGTCGCAGTCGAGCCGCGGTGCGCCGGCGATCCACTTGTCCAGTTCGGCCAGCATGTCCCGACGGACCTCGACGTCGTCGGGGTGCCGCGGCATCAAGCTCTGGCCGGTCGGCCCGAGCATGGCCGGCTCCACATGTAGATCGGTGCTCCACTCGGCGTGCGGATCGATGTGTACGGCGAACGTCAGGCCACCCTCGTCCAGGTCGGCGGTGACCGAGCTGGAAATCATGGTCTGCCGGTGGAACGTCTCGCGCTCGTAGCCGTAGGTGAGCC
>DASQPR010000128.1:0-2104 GCA_035643815.1 Micromonosporaceae bacterium
GTCGGGGCGTCGCGGCGTACGCCCTCGACCCGGCCGCCGCACAACGGCTCTGGGACGTGTCGGTCGAGATGCTCGCGACCTGAGTCAAGCGCGAACTAATCACATCCAGCAGCCGACCGCATCGAAGACAAAGGAGCGTCCGCCGTGGCGAAGACATGGCTCATCACCGGCAGCACCCGAGGTTTCGGCCTCGAGCTGGCCAAGGCGGCCCTTGACGGCGGCGACAACGTCGTGGCCACCGCCCGCCGGCCCGAGCTGCTCGACGAGCTCGCGACCACGTACGGCGACCGGGTGCGTACGGTCGCGCTCGATGTGACCGACCCGGCCGCGGCACGGGCGGCGGTGCAAACGGCCCTCGACGCGTTCGGCACCTTGGACGTCGTCGTAAACAACGCCGGTTACGCAAACAGCGCACCGATCGAGGAGATGGCCGACGACGACTTCCGCGCCCAGATCGAGACCAACCTGTTCGGCGTCGTCAACGTAACCAAGGCCGCCCTGCCCGTGTTGCACCGGCAGCGCTCCGGTCACTTCATCCAGTTCTCTTCGATCGGTGGGCGCGTTGGCGGCTCGCCCGGTCTCGCCGCCTACCAGACGGCCAAATTCGGCGTCGAGGGCTTCTCCGAAGTGCTGAGCAACGAGGTGAAACCGTTCGGTGTCAAGGTGACCATCATCGAACCGGGCGGCTTCCGTACCGACTGGGGTGGATCGTCCATGCAGACCGCCTCGGTCGGCCCGGACTACGAGCAAACGGTCGGCGAGATGAACCGGTATCGGCAGTCGACCGTTGCCACCTGGCGGGGCGACCCGGTGCGGGCGGCGAAGATCATCACTGACATCGTGCGCCTCGACGATCCGCCCCTTCGGCTGCTGCTCGGGGCGGGCGCGGTCGAGTCGGCGTCCGCGTCATCGGCGAGCCGCGCCGCCGAAGCGGAGAAGTGGGCGAAGGTGAGCCGATCGGCCGACTTCCCGGACGGCGAGTAGCGCCGGCGGATCACCGTCATGATGGCCATATGGCGACCGACTCCATGACCATCGACGAGTTCGAGGCGCTCCGCACCTGGCTGTCCGAGCAGGCCCGGTGGGGGCAAGCGGACCGCCTCGGTGCACTGAACCACATCACCCCGGCCGAGATCGTGGCGGCCACGGCCGAGGTCCGTCTCGGTCGTACGGTCTCGCTGGCGTCGCCGATCGTCGGCGAGGCGACGGCGGACAACCCCGAGCCGGCCGTACATCGGATGACGAGCGAGCCCGGCGCCGACATGGACGACGAGGGGCTGCATTTCGCGCTCGACCGCCTGACGATGAATGTCCACGGCAACGCCGACACCCACCTCGACGCGCTGTGCCACGTCGTCTATCAGGGCCGGTTGCACAACGATGTCCCGGCGAGCGTCCTTGGCACGGCTGGCGCCGAGACGTTGTCCGTCAACACCGTTCGCGATGGGATCGTCGGGCGCGGCGTATTGCTGGACATCCCGCGACTACGCGGCGTCCCATGGCTCGAGCCGGGTGATCATGTGACCGCCGACGAGCTGGTCGCGGCCGAACGGGCGCAGCACGTACGGGTCGGCCAGGGCGACCTGCTCCTCGTCCGCGTCGGTCACCGCAAGCGGCGCGACGAACTGGGACCGTGGGACGTCGCCAAGACTCGCGCCGGCCTCGACCCGCGGGCCGCACAGCTTCTCGCGGAGCGGCAGGTGGCCGTGCTCGGTAGCGACAGCAATAGCGACACCGCGCCGAGCGACACGCCCGGTGTGGCGTTTCCGGTGCACGTGCTGGCCATACAGGCGTTGGGCCTGCCCTTGGTGGACTACCTGCAGCTCGAGGAGCTGCTGCCGCTGTGCGAACAACACGACCGGTGGTCGTTCCTTTGCGTTGTCGCGCCATTGCGGGTGCCGGGCGCGACCGGCTCGCCGGTCAACCCGATCGCCGTGCTGTGACCAGCGTTCTCGAATCCGCACCCATTAAAGGGTTTGAGCCAGCGCCACGCCGAGCCGCCGCGCGGCCTCGTCGAGTTCGTCCGGCGTCAGCAGGGAGAACGACAGGCGGATGTGATCGTCGTCCGCGCCGGTGACGTGGAACGTCGAACCCGGCATGAACG
>DASQPR010000129.1:0-3306 GCA_035643815.1 Micromonosporaceae bacterium
CACGCAACCCCGAGTCGCTCGCCCACGAAATCGACAAGGCCCTCGGCACGGCGTGGGACGACGAGCTCGAGCCGTACCGCTATGCCGGTGATGGCGCGCCGGCCATGCTGCTTACGCAGGTCGGCTGAGCCGGTCGCGGTCGCGCGAAGCAGCTCGTCGCGCTTGCACCGCCCATGAGCCCAGCGCACCGCCGATGAGCCCAGCGCACCGCAATGAACATGGCGTATGAACATGGCAACGGCGCCGGACCGCAGGATGACCTGGGCCGGCGCCGTTCTTGCCGTGAACGCGGCGCTAGAGCGGGATGTTCCCGTGCGCGCCGCGGGCGGCCGGAGCCGCCGCGATCGCTTCGGCGATCCGCTTCCGCGTCTCCTTCGGCTCGATGACCTCATCGACGACGCCGATCTCGAGTGCACGGTTCACACCACCGGCGACCCGTGCCTGGTCCTCGACGAGGTGCGCCCGCAGCGCCTCGCGCTCGTCCGGCTTGGCCGCGGCGAGCTTCTTGCGGTACAGGATGTTGACCGCGGCGCTCGCCCCCATCACCGCGATCTCCGCGTTCGGCCAGGCGTAGACCGCGGTCGCACCGAGCGCCTTCGAGTTCATCGCGATGTACGCGCCGCCGTACGACTTCCGCGTTACGAGCGTGACCCGTGGCACGACAGCTTCGGCGAACGCGTGCAACAGCTTGGCACCGCGGCGTACGACGCCGTCCCATTCCTGGCCGACACCGGGCAGGTAGCCGGGGACGTCCACGAGCACGATCAGCGGCACGCCGAGCGCGTCACACATCCGTACGAAGCGGGCCGCCTTTTCGGCGCTGGTCGAGTCAAGGCAGCCACCGAGGCGAAGCGGGTTGTTGGCGATCACGCCGACCGTACGTCCACCGAACCGGCCGAGCGTCGTGACGATGTTCGGTGCCCACTTCGCGTGCAACTCGACCGGTCCACCGAGACCGGTGTCCTCGGCCGCGTCATCGAGCAGAGCCTTAACCACCGGCTTCACGTCGTAGGCCCGGTTCGTCTCGGCCGGTAGAAGGGCGCCGAGGTCGACCTCCTCGGCGAGGTCGGACACCGAGAGCCGGCCCTGATGCCCGAGTAGCGACGCGATCTGGCGCGCGCTGTCCAGAGCCGACGCGTCGTCCTTCGTCGTCACATGTACGACGCCGGACCGGCGACCGTGCGGCTCGGGCCCACCGAGGCGCTCCATGTCCACGTTCTCACCGGTGACGCTGCGGACCACCTCCGGACCGGTGACGAAGATGCGTCCGTCCCCGCCCATGATCACGACATCGGTCAACGCCGGGCCGTACGCCGCGCCACCGGCGGCCGGGCCGAGCACGACCGAGATCTGCGGCACCCGACCCGAGGCCCGCACCATCGCCGCGAACACGATCCCGACACCGTCGAGGGCGAGCACGCCCTCCGGCAGTCGAGCGCCGCCGGAGTGCCACAGACCTAGCACCGGTACGCGCTCGCGCACGGCCATGTCGATCGCGTCGACGATGTGGCGGCAACCCTCGATGCCCATGGCACCGCCCATCTTGGTGCCGTCCGTGGCGTACGCGATCGCCGGCGTACCGTCGATCTCGCCCTTCGCGCACAGCACGCCCGAGCTGTCGCGCTGCATCGTCAGACGCAGCGTTCCCCGGTCGAATAGGTTGCGCAGCCGAAGCTCGGGGTCGCGATAGTCGGTCGTGTCGTCGGCGGTCGGGGTGGGCGTCTCGGTGGTGGTCACGGCGATCCCTCCGGGGATGGTCAGGCGTGCGTGAAGATCAGGGCGGCGTTGTGACCACCGAAGCCGAACGAGTTGTTCAGCGCGGCGGGCACCTCCATGTGACGCGCCTTGTGCGCGGCAACATCGAGCAGGCCGTCCTCGGGGTCGTCGAGGTTGATCGTTGGTGGCACGACACTGTGGTAGATCGCCAGGATCGTGGCGATCGACTCCAGCGCGCCGGCCGCGCCCAACAGGTGGCCGTGCATTGACTTCGTCGATGTCAACACCATGTGATCGCCCAGTACGGCGCGCAGACCGATGATCTCGGCCATGTCGCCGGTCGGCGTCGAGGTCGCGTGGGCGTTGACGTGGACGATGTCGGTCGTGGCTAGCCCGGAGTCGCGCAGCGCCAGCTTGACCGCTCGGGCGCCGCCGGCACCCTCCGGGTCGGGCTGCACGATGTCGTAGCCGTCGGAGGTCATTCCGGCGCCGGCCAACTTGGCGTAGATGTGGGCACCACGGGCGGCCGCGTGGTCGGCTCGCTCGAGCACGATCACGCCGGAGCCCTCACCCAGCACGAAGCCGTCACGGGCCTTGTCCCATGGCCGCGACGCCCGTTCCGGGTCGTCGTTGCGCGTCGACATGGCACGCATCGAGGCGAACCCGGCGATCGGCAGCGGCGCGATAACCGCTTCGGTGCCGCCGGCCACGACGATGTCGGCGCGTCCGGATCGGATGATGTCCAACGCCCAGGCGATGGCTTCCGCTCCGGTCGCGCACGCGCTGGCCGGCGAATGCACGCCGGCCTTCGCGCCGAGTTCCAGACCGACCCAGGCCGCCGGCCCGTTCGGCATCAACATGGGTACGGTGTGCGGGCTGACCCGCCGAGGTCCGGACTGCTCCAGGATGTCGTCCTGACTGAGCAGTGTCTGAGCCCCGCCAATGCCGCTGCCGACAACGACGGCGAGCCGCTCCGGATCGATTCCGGCCGCGACCGCCGCGCTGGCATCCGCGGTAGCGGGAGCCAGGCCGGCGTCCTTCCAAGCCTGATGCGCCGCGATCAGCGCGACCGCTTCGGAGCGGTCGAGCCGGCGCAACTTGACCCGGTCGATAACTTCGGACGGCTCGACGGCGAGTTGCGCCGCGATCCGTACGGGGAGCTGGGCGGCCCACTCCTGGGTCAGCGGCGTGACCCCGGAGCGACCGGCCAGCATGGTGTCCCAGGTCGACGTGACGTCCCCGCCGAGCGGGGTCGTCGCGCCGAGCCCGGTAACGACGACGTCCGTTGTCACTGTGTTACGCCTGCGCCTTCTCGATGAACGACACGGCGTCGCCGACGGTCTTCAGGTTCTGCACCTCGTCGTCGGGGATCTTGACGCCGAACTTCTCCTCGGCCGCGACGACGACCTCGACCATCGACAGCGAGTCCACGTCCAGGTCGTCGGTGAACGACTTCTCCTCGGCGACGTCGCTCGGGTTGACTCCGGCCACCTCTTCGAGGATCTCGGCGAGGCCCTCGGTGATCTCGGGACGACTGCTCATGGGTGGGGTTCCTTCCGGTATCGATACCTGTCATGCCACCTTCGTGGC
>DASQPR010000130.1:0-2417 GCA_035643815.1 Micromonosporaceae bacterium
CATCAGCAGTGGGTAGCCGTGCCCGGAGATCTTATAGATGACCCACAAGAAAATCTGGACCCCGGGTGGGTGCGTCTTTCCGTTGTATGAGTGGAGCTTCGGCTCCAAGATCGGATAGTTTCGGACGAAGCCTCGAATGCCGTACCGAGCGACAAAATGGAGGTCCGTCGTGTAGTAGGTTCCGCGCTTGGTGCTCACACCTTGGATGAGCTGATGCCAATTCCCGCGCACCAACGCGACCGCGACCGCGGTGAACAGGGCGGTCACGACCGTCAGGCCCAATGCGAGCCAGGTCGGCAGCCGGCGCGATGACGTCACCACCCAGGCCGTACCGGCGAAGAGGAGCCCGGCCGGGACGAGCGTCAACGCCAACGGGCTGACGGTCGGTTTGAACACGCCGTAGATCGGACGGTGCGAAAAGGCGCCGAATGGCAATGGAGGGACCGTCTGACTCCAGAACCCGACACCGATAAGCACGCCGGCGGCGACGACCATGGCTACGATCGGCCAGTAGCGCCAAGACACGGGGTAGACGTCACTGCGCTTCTCGAGCTGCGTCGACCGCTCCAGCGGACGCGTCATCGCGCTCGGCGCCGTCGGCGCATCCCGCACCTCGACGTCCTGGTTTTCATGCGACTGCATCTGGCTCCCCCCGCACGCTGTGACCCAGCCGAGATCACGAACGGCCAATATCGTATTCCCGGTTGCTGGCATTGCGCAGGCCGCTGCCTGACTGGCCGACTCGGATATCCGCGTCGACGCGTGGTGCCGCGCCGGCGCGCCGAGAATCCACCCGAGCGTCGATCGATCACGCCGATCCGGGACACTGAACCGATGGACCTACCCGTCATGCCTCCTGTCTCGCCCATGCTGGCCAAGCCGATCGGCGAAATCCCCGTCGGCCAGCTTTACGAGCCGAAATGGGACGGTTTCCGGTCGATCATCTTCCGCGATGGCGACGAGGTCGAGATCGGCAGCCGGAACGAGCGGCCGATGACTCGTTACTTTCCCGAGGTCGTCGCCGCGGTCCGGGCGAATTTTCCGCCGCGAGCGGTCATCGACGGCGAGATCGTCCTCGCCGACACGGCCCGCAACACGCTCGACTTCGAGGCGCTTCAGCAGCGCATCCACCCGGCGGCGAGTCGGGTCAACTTGCTTGCGGCCGAGACACCGGCGAGCTTCGTCGCATTCGACCTTCTCGCCCTGGACGACGACGACCTGACCGGTCGACCGATGGCCGAGCGGCGCAAGATGTTGGAGCGGGCGCTCGCCGATGCCGGGCCGCCGATCTACATCACACCAGCCACGCGCGACATCGAGACGGCACGCCGCTGGTTCGAACAGTTCGAGGGTGCGGGCCTCGATGGGCTGATCGCGAAGGGACTGGATCTGACGTATCAGCCGGACAAGCGTGTGATGAGCAAGATCAAGCACGAGCGTACGGCGGACTGCGTGCTCGCCGGCTATCGCGTGCATAAGTCAGGCCCGGACGCGATCGGTTCGCTGCTGCTCGGGCTCTACGACGATCGGGGCGTGCTGGCGTCGGTCGGCGTCGTCGGCGCGTTTCCGATGGCGACGCGTAAGAAGCTGTTCACCGAGCTGCAGCCGCTCGTCACGACGTTTGACGGGCATCCGTGGGATTGGGCCAAACAGGTGGAAGGCGAGCGCACGCCGCGCAAGAACGAGACGAGCCGGTGGAACGCAGGCAAGGACCTGTCCTTCGTGCCGTTGCGGCCGGAGCGGGTGATCGAGGTCCGCTACGACTACATGGAGGGCGTACGGTTCCGGCACACCGCGCAGTTCGTCCGGTGGCGGACGGATCGGGAGCCGGCGTCGTGCACGTACGAGCAACTGGAGCGTCCGGTCAGTTTCCTCCTGGCGGACGTGCTGACCAGCGGCTGAGCCAACCGGTAATTCGCGCGACCCCGACCGGGCGCCCGGCTACCGTGGCCGAGTCCAATGGCCCGGAGGTTTCCATGTCGACCATCGCGCGCGCCCGCGCCGCCGACCTGCTGTCGCAGCTGTCGCATCCACTACGCCTGTCGGTCGTCGGCGAGCTGACGCGCCGGGCGGCCGCCGGGCAGCGCCCGCTGGCCATCGCCGAAATCGCGGCCGCCGTCGATGCGCCAATCCGCAAGGTCGCCGATGCCGTGTCCCGGTTGCATGGCGTGGGCCTGCTGGAACAGATCGACCAGGCGTATACGGCGCGTCCGGCCATCCTGCGCGAAGCGGCCGACGATCTGGATGCCGAGAATCCGCTGAACGACCTGCTTGCCGACGCGCCGCGCCTGCGCGGTGTGTTCACCCACGGCCGGCTGGTCACCCTGCCCGACGTCTCGATCCACGGACACGATCTCGCCATGGTGCTCGGCCGACTGATTGAGTTCGACGGCGCGGTCGATGAAGCGGAGATCAAC
>DASQPR010000131.1:0-8880 GCA_035643815.1 Micromonosporaceae bacterium
CACGGTTGTCGCCGCGTATTTCGGTGCGCGCCTGGGTGCCAAACATTCGATCATCACAACACGGCATACCCGCGACGACGAGTGGTCGGTCGAGCACGTACGGTGGATGCGAGATCGCCGCTCCGACATCTACGTCGACACCATCGCCGTTCGTGAGTTTCGTGCCATGCTGCGTTCGCGTACCCTCCGTGACGTCGCGAGCGACGAGTCCGAATTGGAGGCGCCATCCACGGCCTCGGCCGGGATCCTGTTCGCGCGAATGCATCTGTGGGGGTCGAAACGAGCGGTCAAGCTCCTACAAGAGGCGTTCATCGCCGAGCAGCGTTGCGTCAGTTTGCATACGAAGTGGCGGGCGTCGGCCATTGACGGTCGAGCGGCCGAACCGCCCACGCATGAGATCGATGAAGCGATGATGGCGGCCGACATCGCCGACGAGAGCTTGATCAGCTTCCTCCGTGAGGAGATTCGTCAGCCGACCGCATGGCCGCCGGCCGACGACAACCGCGCCGCGTGGTTGGACTGGCCGTCCGTGCCCGGGCAAGCGTCCGCGGTCGACGAGTCGGAGAGCGTCACCTCCCGCTGAGCGTCACGTCACCTGCTCGGACCCGACACAAGCGCCGTCGTAGCGAGGCCGCCTACTCGCCGTCATCGACGAACGGGCGTGGCGATCACGCACCCGGTCAGGAGCCGGCGGCCAGTGCGGCGCGGATCGTTGTCGCGTCGGCCGGCGTGCCGTCCGGATTGTCGAACGGTCCGTACGGCGCTCCGTACGCCGGGGCCGAGCCGGCCTGGAACGTGCGGCCGGCGGCGAGCGGTCCGGCGTCGACCGCGTCGTAGCCGATGGCGTCGAGGAACGCGGCGACCGCGGCCTTCGCGTCAGCGTCATCGCCGGCGATCGGCAGCGCGGTCCGATCCGGTGCACCGGCCGGCCGGGCCAGCGCGCCGAGGTGCATAAAGTAGATGTTGTTGAATACCTTGACGACATGCGAACGCGGAAGCCGCCGCTGCAGAAGCTCGCTGCTGGTGGTCGTGCCGGCGTCGAGATCTGGTTCGTTTCCGTCCCGCTGCGCGTAGTAGTTGATCGTGTCGAGGACGGGCTTGCCGGCGAGTTGATCGGCCGGCAGCCCGTCGATCGCAGCCAGCGGTGTCGACACGACGACGAGATCGCCCGCCGCTGCCGCGTCGGCGCCAGTCGCCGCCCGCGCGTGCGGCCCCAACGCGGCCACCGTATCGGCCAGGGTTTCCGGTCCGCGCGAGTTGCTCATCACCACGTCGTAGCCGCCGGCAATCGCGAGTCTCGCCACGGTGCCGCCGATCATGCCACTGCCGATGAATCCCACTGTCGTCATAACAAACGGCAACCGCGGGGTCAGCGGCGCGCATTCCCGCGCGAGCCGGCCGGTCCGACGAGGTTGCGCATGAGCCCACGCACGGTGACGCCTGCGGCCAACCGACGATGCCTGCGGCCACCGACGTCACTCTCGGTCACGTCGTCCGGCCGATTACCCGCGGGTCGAGGAGCGGGCCGGTCGGGTTTACGGTGTAGCCCGGGTTACGACTGGCGGATGCGAGGATTGCGATGCAACTGAGTGGAGCGGTGGCGGTCATCACCGGCGGGGCAAGCGGGCTGGGCTTGGCGACAGCCCGGCGACTGGCCGCCGGCGGCGCGTCGGTGGCCCTTCTCGACCTGCCATCCTCGGCCGGCGCCGACGTCGCCGCCTCCTTTGACAGCCCGGCAATCTTTGCGCCAACCGATGTGACGAACGAGGACCAGGTCGCGGCCGCGTTCGGTGCGGCCCGCGAGCTCGGCGACGTTCGCGTGGTCGTCAATTGCGCCGGCATCGGCACGCCCGGACGCGTATTGTCCAAGCGCGGCGTGCTGCCGCTCGCCGACTTTGCGCAGGTCATCACCGTCAACCTGATCGGCACGTTCAACGTGCTTCGTCTCGGCGCCGAGGTGATGGCCGCACTCGACCCGGTCGGTGAAGAGCGTGGCGTGATCGTCAACACCGCGTCGGCCGCGGCCTTCGACGGCCAGATCGGCCAGGCCGCCTATTCGGCCAGCAAGGGCGGCGTTGTCGGCATGACGCTGCCGATCGCGCGCGACCTCGCTGACAAGTTGATCCGCGTGATGACGATCGCCCCCGGACTGTTCGAGACGCCGATGCTGGCCGGCCTGCCCGAGGAGGCGCGCGCGTCGCTCGGCGCCCAGGTGCCGCACCCGAGCCGGCTCGGTTCGCCCGACGAGTACGCGGCCCTGGTGGAGCACATCATCGCCAACCCGATGCTGAACGGCGAAGTGATCAGGCTCGACGGGGCGATCCGGATGGCTCCGCGCTAAGCGTCGGCCGTCGGTCCCTCTCGGAGCTGGCGCAGGATGTGCACGAGTTCGGCCCGGTCGGTGTCGCTGAGTCCCCCGAAGAACCGTTCGACTTCGGCGTCGCGGGCCGCGCGGATCGCCGTACCCACGCTTCGTCCCTGATCGGTGAGGGCGACCAGCGTCGCGCGTCGGTCGTGAGGATCAGGTTGGCGCTCGACGAGCCCCTGCTCTTGGAGGTCATCGACGACCTCGGTGGACGAGCGCGCGGCGATGCGCAAATGGTCGGACAGCTCGCTGAGGCGCACGCGACCGTGATGCATCAGGACTCCGATGGCGCGGGACTGGCTCGGCGTGATGTCCCACGGGCCGAGCGTCTCGCGAGATAGCCGCCGTAGCCGCCGTGCGACGCCCCAGAAGACGTCGGACAGGCTCTCGTCCTCGTCGGGTCGGTCGTCGGCGGCCACCGGAATACGCTATCACCGGATGCTGTTGTAGCCTCATGTTGAGGTAACCTCAGCAATATCGTCATGCCCTGAGCGAAGAATGCCCGAAACGAAAGGGGATTCCTTTGGACCCCAACCACACACAATCGAGCCGCCGGGCGCGCGGCTCCCGCGCTGTCAGCGCGGTCGAAAAAGCCCAAGCCCGCGACGTTTCGCTGCGCCGTATAGGCGCCCTCTTCACGAATTACCGCGGGCAGTTGACCGTCGTCACGGCCATCATCGTCGCCTCATCGATCGTCGCCATGGCGTCGCCATTCCTCCTGCGGGCCGTTATCGACCGGGCGCTCCCCGAGCGCAATCTAACGCTGCTCGTCTGGCTGGTCGTCGGCATGGTGGCCGTGGCGGCGGTCACCTCGGCCTTCGGCGTCGTGCAGACCTGGATCTCCACCAAGATCGGTCAGCAGGTCATGCACCGGTTGCGGACCGACGTCTTCACCCATCTGCACCGCCAATCGATCGCGTTTTTCACCCGTACGCGGACGGGTGAGGTGCAGTCGCGCATCACCAACGACATCGGCGGCATGGAGTCGGTCGTGACCTCGACCGCGACGTCCATCGCGTCGAACCTGACGACCGCCGTGGCCACGGCCGCGGCGATGATCGCACTCTCGTGGCAGCTGTCCCTCGTATCGCTGGTCGTGCTTCCACCGTCGATCTACTTGTCCCGGAAGGTCGCGCGCATGCGCCGGGAGATTACCGCGCAGCGCCAGCGTGAGCTCGCCGACCTCAACGTGACGATCGAAGAGGGTCTGTCGATCAGCGGCGTGCAGCTCAGCAAGACCATGGGCAGTGGCCCCTCGCTGGTTGGCCGCTTTACCGCGTCGTCGGCGCGGCTCATCGACCTCGAGCTGCGGTCGGAGTTGGCCGGACGCTGGCGGATGGCGTCGATGAGCATCATCTTCGCGGCCATCCCGGCGGTTATTTACCTCAGTGCCGGGCTGCCGATGACGGCCGGCCAGCTGAGCATCGGAACACTCGTTGCCTTCACCGCGCTGCAGTCCGGCCTGTTCCGCCCGCTGATGGGGCTGCTGGGTGTCGGCGTCTCGCTGACCAGCTCGCTCGCCCTGTTCGCCCGGATCTTCGAATATCTCGATCTGCCGGTCGAGGTGGACGATCCAATTGACCCCGTCCACATCGATCCGACTCGGGTGAGGGGTCGGCTGCGCTTCGACGATGTCACGTTCCGCTATCCGGGCAGCGATACCGCCGCCGTCGCCGGCGTCAGCCTCGACGTTCCGGCCGGCACGACGCTCGCCCTGGTCGGCGAGACCGGTTCTGGAAAGAGCACGCTCGCCGCGCTCGCGGCCCGGCTCTACGATCCGAGCGCGGGACGCGTCACCATCGACGGCGTCGATCTGCGCGAGATGAAGCTCGCCGACCTGGCCAACATCGTGGGCGTGGTCAGCCAGGAGACGTATCTGCTGCATACAACCGTGCGGGAGAACCTGCGTTATGCCAAGCCCGGCGCGACCGATGACGAGATCGAGGCGGCCGCCCGCGCGGCGCAGATTCACGACCACATCGCCGAGTTGCCCGACGGGTACGACACCGTGGTCGGCTCGCGCGGACACCGATTCTCCGGTGGCGAGAAGCAGCGCATCGCGATCGCGCGCACGCTGCTGCGCAACCCGCGCGTGCTCATCCTGGACGAGGCCACCAGCGCGTTGGACACCCGGACCGAGCGCGCCGTCCAGCGTGCCTTCGACGTCCTGGCCCGGGGTCGCACGACGATCACCATCGCGCATCGGTTGTCCACCGTCCGCGATGCCGATCAGATCGTGGTCATGGATCACGGTCGGATCATCGAGGCCGGCACGCACTCGGGCCTGATCGATGACAATGGCCGTTACGCTGCGCTGGCCGCCTGACGTCGGCTGATGCGGCTCGCCGCCTGACGCCGGCGAGCGCGCGAACTTTTGTCGTTCCGGGCAAAAGTTTTGGTTCAAACGGCAGAAGCCTATTTACCTTTTCGAAATGCGGCCCTACAGTCCGTGTAACACGGATCACAGGAGCGCGTCATGGCTGCCGTTTCGCCCGTACCGACTGGCCCAGTGCCGTATCGGTTGCTCACGCTGCTCCGGGACACGGGCCCGCTGTCCCGGGCCGAGCTTGGCGACCGCCTCGGCGTCCCGCGCGCGCGGGCGCTCGCCGAGATCGACGCGCTGATCGCGACGGGGTACATACGGGAGGCCGGTCCTGCGTCGTCTCGCGGCGGCCGACGGTCGACGTTGGTCGAACTCGATCCCGGGATGCGTTTCGCCGCGGTCGATCTCGGCGCGTCCTCGATCGACGTGGAAATCACCGATGGTCGCCTCGAACCGGTCGCCGCGTACGGTGAGCCGGCCGACATCCGCTCCGGCCCGAAGGTGATCCTGCGGCGGGTGAACGACATTCTCGCGAAGCTCAAGGCCGAGGGCGCGTTTACGAACCTAAGTGCGATTGGCATCGGGGTGCCCGGACCGGTGAGCTTCCGCGACGGCGTCCCGGTATCACCGCCAATCATGCCCGGTTGGGATCGCTATCCGGTCAGAGACGTATTGGCCCGCGAGTACGGCTGCCCGGTCGTGGTCGACAACGACGTGAACATCATGGCGATCGGCGAGCGCTACGGCGGCGTGGCGCGATCCGTCGACAACCTGCTGTTCCTAAAGATCGGCACCGGGGTCGGCTGCGGCATCTACCTCGGCGGCGAGGTCTATCGCGGCACCGACGGATGCGCCGGCGACATCGGGCACATGTGGGTCGATGATCACGGCCCGGTCTGCTCCTGCGGCAATGTCGGCTGTCTCGAAGCGTTGTTCAGCGGGGCGGCGCTGGCTCGCGATGCGTTGGCCGCGGCGCGTTCGGACACCTCACCGGCCCTGGCCGAGCGGCTCGCCGCGAACGGGACGCTCACCGCGCGTGATGTGGCCGACGGCGCCGCCGAGGGCGACGCGGCCTGCATCCGGCTGATCCGCGAGGGCGGGCGCCGAGTCGGTACGGTGCTGGCCGGGCTGGTGAGCTTCGCGAATCCGTCGATGATCGTGATCGGCGGTGGCCTGGCCGGCCTCGGACACGTGCTCCTGGCCGAGATTCGCAGCGTCGTCTATCGCCGCTCGCTGCCACTCGCCACGGGCAACCTGCCCATCGTCATGTCCGAGCTTGGGCCGCGAACGGGCGTTGTTGGGGCCGCGGTGCTGGCGAGCGATCTCGCGTTCGGCAGCCAGGAGCGGTGATGAGCGAGTCAGCGCCGCAGCGTAGCGATAGCCGCCAGGCGCCGGAGACTGGGCCGCAGCGTAGCGACAGCCGCCAGGCCCTGGAGACTGGGCCGCAGCGTAGCGACAGCCGCCAGGCGCCGGTGTTGTTGCGACTGTCCGGTGTGGTCAAGACGTTTCCCGGCGTACGCGCATTGGACGGGGTCGACCTCGACGTGGCGGCGGGCAAGGTGCACTGCCTGTTGGGCCAGAATGGCGCCGGCAAGTCGACGTTGATCAAGGTGCTGTCCGGTGTGCACCGGCCGGACGCCGGCGAGATCGTGTGGCAGGGCCAGCCGGCCACGTTCGCGAGCCCGCAGGCGGCGATGAAGGCCGGCATCGCGACCATCTACCAGGAACTCGACCTCGTCGACGACCTGACTGTCGCGGACAACATCTTCCTCGGGCACGAGCGCAGCGCCGGCGGCTTCGTCCAGCGAGCGCATACGCGCCGCGCGGCGGCGGCGGTGCTGGGACGGCTCGGCCACACCGAGATTCCAGTGACCCGACCCGTACGCCGGTTGCCGGCGGCAGCTAAGCAGATCGTGAGCATGGCTCGCGCGCTGTCGCGCGAGGCGAAGCTGCTCATCATGGACGAACCAAGCGCCGTCCTCGCGCACGACGAGGTGGCCAACCTCTTCCGCATCATCCGCGAGCTGACCGCACAAGGTATCGCCGTGCTCTACATCTCCCACCGGTTGGAGGAGATCCGCGAGATCGGCGACCAGGTGACGGTGCTGCGCGACGGGCGTACGTCGGCGGTGAACCTACCCGCCACGACGACACCGACGCGAGAGTTGGTGAACCGGATGACCGGCCGAACGATCGAGTACGTGTTCCCGCCGCGGCGCGACTTCCAGCCGACCGGTGAACCGCTGCTGACCGTGACCGGGCTCAGCCGCGCCGGTGAGTTCCAGGACATCTCGTTGCAGGTGCACCCGGGCGAGATCGTCGGCATCGCGGGCCTCGTCGGCTCCGGCCGCTCGGAGTTGCTAGAGACGATCTACGGCGCGCGTCGAGCCCACGCCGGTCAGGTGGTCATGGACGACCGTACGCTGCGCAACGGCGATGTCGGCGCCGCCGTACGGGCCGGCCTGGGCATGGCTCCCGAGGAGCGCAAGAGTCAGGCGCTACTGCTCGGCGAGCCGGTCTACCGGAACATCACGCTGGCCACGTTCAGCCGTTTCGCGCGCGCCGGGTTCACCGATTCCGGAGCCGAGCGTGCCGCCGCCGGTACGGTGGCCGGAACGCTGCAGCTCGTGCCGGCGGGCGTACGCCGCCCGGTCCGTACGTTATCCGGCGGGAACCAGCAGAAAGTCGTCGTGGCTCGATGGCTGCTCGGGCGTACGAAGCTGCTGCTGCTCGACGAGCCGACGCGCGGCGTTGACGTCGGCGCCCGGGCCGAGCTGTACGGCGTGATCCGGCGCCTGGCCGACGACGGCGTCGGCGTGCTGCTCGTATCGAGCGAGGTGCCCGAGGTGCTCGGTCTGGCCGACCGTGTCCTCGTCATGCGGGAGGGCCGCCTCATCCGCGAAGCGCCTGCGGCCGACCTCGACGAAAGCACCGTGCTCGACCTCGTCATGGCCGGCTCGCTCCTCGAGGGACCGGGTGCGCTCGACGCCCTCAATGTTGTCGGCGACGAATCCATGGATCGCCACGATGAACCCGGGTCGGGCGCCGACGTCCGTCGTAGCGATCGATCGGGGGCCGACGGACCCGGCGCCCACGGATCTGGCGTCTATGGATCCGATGCCGACGGATCGGGCGCCCACGGACCCGGCGCCGGGCCTAGCAACGAATCGAAGAAGGCCGAAGGAGAAACGGCATGATCGACGCGGCGACCGGTACGGCGGTTACGGCCGATCGGCGGACGACCTGGTGGCGCGACGACGCAAGCGAGCCGCTGCGCCGCAACCTCGCGCTCGTCGGCGTGCTGGTGCTGCTGTTCGTCGTCGGCACATTGGCCCGACCGGATATCTTCCTCGACGGGCATCGCTTGTGGTCGAACGAGTTGACCGTGCTGACGCAGGCGTCGAGCATCGGCGTGGTCACGGTCGGCATGACGCTCGTGATGATTTCCGGCGGCATCGATCTATCGGTCGGCGCTCTGCTCGCGCTGGCCAGCGTCTGGTCGACCACCGTGGCGACGCAGAGCTACGGCCCCGGAATCATGATCCTGACAGCTCTGCTCGTCGGCGCCGGCGCGGGTCTCATCAACGGCATCCTCATCGCCTACGGCCGGATGGTCCCCTTCATCGCGACGCTCGCGATGATGGTGGCCGCACGCGGTCTGGCCGAGAAGATATCCGGAAAGCTCACGCAACTCGTCAAGGTGCAGACCATCAACAAGATCGCGGAGTGGCGTCCGCTCGGCATCCCGCTGCTCGTCATCATCTTCGTGATCGTCGCCGGGCTGGCGTGGATCCTGTTGAACCGTACGACGTTCGGTCGCCGTACGGTAGCCGTCGGCGGCAACCCGGAAGCCGCGCGGCTGGCCGGCATCAACGTCCGGCGGCACACCATGCTCATCTACACGCTGTCCGGTTTGTGCTGCGGGATAGCCGCGATCATGGTGACCGCCCAGTCGACGGCCGGGTCATCTGATCACGGCAACCTCTACGAGTTGAATGCGATCGCCGCCGCGATCATCGGCGGCACCGCACTCACCGGCGGTCGCGGGACGATCGTCGGGTCCGTGCTCGGCGTGCTTGTCTTCACCCAGATCTACAACCTGTTCATCGTCAAGAACCTGCAGACCGAGTATCAGCAGATCGCCCAGGGCGCCATCATCGTCGGCGCCGTACTCATCCAGCAGTTCCGGGTG
>DASQPR010000132.1:0-6520 GCA_035643815.1 Micromonosporaceae bacterium
CCACCGGCCAACCCCGCTCCGATCGTCCACCTACCGCCCCTCGCGATGCGCGGCGCACGTCCCCGATCGAGTCGATGACACCGACATGTAATTACCGCCGGCGCGGCGGGGCGCGGTCGACCTTCTGGGCTGACCCCCGGCTTACGTCGCTCCCTGGGGTAATTGCGTTGTTTCCGAATTAAGTTCGGTAATCGTCGCTATTGTCGACCTTTAGGCGGCCGATCGGCGCGGCGATGGAGGTGGGAATGGGCAACGTCATCGGCGACGTGCTGGCACTCGCCGTCGGGCCTGACACAACAACATGCTCGCTCCGGCCGTCCGCCCTGCCCGTCCGCGTCGCATTCGACGCCCGCGGCATCGCCAATGAACCGGAGTGGAACGTCCGCCTCAGGCCTTGGGGCGGTCGGGAAGGTCACGATTACGGAAGGAATGATCAGTCATGAGTTCCATGACGAGTTCCACCCGCCGGCCGCACGTCTTGGTGACGGGCGGAGTCGTCTTCGCTGCCACCTTGATGATCTTCGGCGGCGCGATGGCCATCATTGAGGGCATTTCGGCGATCGCGAAGGACGACCTATTCGTCACCACGCGGAACTACACCCTCAAGTTCGATACGACACAGTGGGGTTGGATCCACCTGATCGTCGGTATCGTCGTCGTTCTTGCCGGCTTCTACCTCTTCACCGGGTCTAATTGGGCCCGATGGGTCGGCATCCTGGTCGCGGCCGTGTCGATGTTTTTCAACTTCTTCTTCATCCCGTGGTATCCGTTCTGGGCGTTGACCCTGATCGCGATCGACATCTTCGTGATCTGGGCGCTGGCGACGGCACCAACAACGGACGAGGTCGTGTAACGCCGCGTGGCGGCATGATCTGGCGCATGGTGGCGTCACTGCCGGGGATCATGGGTAGACGGCGACGTCGTCGCCGGATAGATCGTGGGGCCGTGGCCGTGCCCGAATCCCTGGCATACGCCACCATCGCCGGCGTGCCGCCTGCGGCGGTCTCCACCATTCGGGACATTTCCGGACCGTGATCGGCTACAACCAAGGAATGAGCGTCGTTGAGCGTGAGGTTGCGTCGCCCCATCCTCGGTCCCGAAAAGGCATGGTGTGGGTGCCTGGCGGATCGTTCCGGATGGGGTCGGCGGACTTCTACCCGGAGGAGCGACCGGTCCACGACGTGAGCGTCGACGGGTTCTGGATGGATGAGCACCCGGTGACGGTGGCTCAGTTTCGGCGGTTCGTGAAGGCGACCGGGCACGTGACGGACGCTGAGCGGGCGCCGGACCCAGCCGACTATCCGGATGCGGATCCAGCCCTGCTCGTGCCGGGATCGCTGGTGTTCCACCGTTCGGCCGGGCCGGTGCCGCTGGACGACTTCCGCAATTGGTGGGCATGGGTTCCTGGAGCGGACTGGCGGCACCCGGAGGGTCCGCACAGCACCGTCGACGGCCGGCAACGTCATCCGGTGACCCACGTGACCTACGCCGACGCGATCGCGTACGCCCGCTGGGCCGGCAAGCAACTGGCGACCGAGGCGGAATGGGAGTTCGCGGCCCGCGGTGGACTCGACGGCGCTGTCTTCGCATGGGGCAACGAGTTCGCTCCGGGTGGCCGGATGATGGCCAATACCTGGCAGGGCGAGTTTCCGTGGCAGAACCTGATGCTCGACCGCTATGACGGCACGTCGCCGGTCGGCGCCTTTCCCGTCAATGGCTACGGTCTGGCCGACATGACCGGCAACGTCTGGGAGTGGACGGCCGACTTCTTTACCCCCAACCATTCCGGCCGGGCGCATCGTCGATGGACCGGCATGCCACGACTCCGCACCGGCGGCGGCCACGATGCATGCTGCGTACCGGCGAATCCTCGGGTCGACGAACCGGCGACCAGCGAAAGCATCCCGCGACGGGTGATCAAAGGAGGTTCGCATCTATGCGCGCCGAACTACTGCCTGCGTTATCGACCGGCCGCGCGCCAAGGCGAGGCCGTCGATACGTCAACTTGCCACGTTGGATTCCGTTGCATGGTACGGCCTTGACCGAACGAAGCCGAGTTAATCTCGTTTTCCACCCGTAACCAGCGGTGATCACCTACCGTCAGCGACAACGTCGCCGGGGCCGCCGCCGACGCTCGCGCCGCGCAGATCGAGATAAGGCCGTGCCGCGCGGGGGAGGTCACTGCACAACAAACGGGGGATGAGAAACGTGAACGGACTGGTCGCAGTCGGATATCCGAACCAGATGGCGGCGAACGACGCGCTGTCGCACCTGGCCCAACTGCAGCAGCGGATGCTGATCGAGTTGGATGACGCCGTCGTGGTGGAGCGCCGCGGAGACGGCAAGATCAAACTTCATCAGACCACCGGGAGTACGGCCGGCCGCGGCGCCGCTGGCGGTGCGCTGTGGGGTGGCCTGATCGGTCTGTTGTTCTTCGCGCCGTTGCTGGGCATGGCGATCGGCGGTGCTAGCGGAGCGGCCGCGGGCGCGACGGTCGATACCGGCATCGACGACAGCTTCTTAAAGGGGCTGGGAGACCAGCTCGCGCCGGGGCACGCCGCACTGGTCCTGCTGGTCCGCAGCGCGACCGTGGACAAGGTCATGGCGGAAATGCACGGGCAATACGGCGGTGAGATTCTGCAGACGTCGCTGTCCAAGGAGGACGAGCAGCAACTGCAGGCGGCCGCCGACTATGCGCGGGCGAGCCACTGACATTTGGTCGGCGGGGTGGCCCGGCTTGCGTACGCAGGCCGGGCCACCCCTTTTGGACATCGCGCTGATCGCGGGGCGGCGCCACGGTGGGCCCGCCGCGGTGTCCGGATCAAGCGCGACCCGCTCAGGTGAGCGCCGCGAAGAACCCCCGCATGTCGCGAACGAGCAGATCCGTGGCTTCGTGCGCGGCATAGTGTCCGCCGGCGTTGCGCGGGCCACCCCCCGGCTGACTCGCGTCGTACGCGTGCCAGCTCACGATGTTGGCGTGGTCGCGCTCGGCCAGTGGCCGGATCGATTCGAAGTCTCCGGCGAACATAGCCAGTCCGATCGGTGCCGTCGTTGGCTCTGCAGGCTTCTCGCTGGCGTGCGCATCCTCGTAGTAGAAGCGGATCGCCGAGGCCGCCGTTCGCGTGAGCCAGTAAATGGCGACGTTCGAGACGACGAACTCGGCGTCGAGATTCTCGCCCATTAGCTGAGCGTTCCAGGCGAGCAGCCCAACCGGCGAGTCGCCGATCGCGAACGCCAACGTCTGCGGTTGCTGGCTGTGCACGGTGTTGAACGAGAACATGTTCTCGTAGAACCATTGCAGCTTCTGCAAGGCGGCGTAGTCGGCCGGCGTGAACGAGACGAACTCGGCCGGGTCGCCCGACGGGAATGAGAAAAGCTGCGTGACGTGTACGCCGATCACGTGTTCCCGGTCGATGCGACTCATCTCCGGCGCGATCATAGAGCCGCCGTCGTTGCCGGCCGCCGCGTATCGGTCGTACCCGAGACGGTGCATGAGGGCGACGAAGGCTCGCGCGGTGCGGTGGTGGTTCCAACCGGCCTCGCGCGTTGGGCCGCCGAATCCGAATCCCGGCAGCGACGGAATGACGAGATGGAACGCCGGCTCGTCGGCGGAGGCCGGCTCGGTGAGCGGCGCGATGAGGTCGAGGAACTCGACGATCGATCCGGGCCAGCCGTGCATGACGATCAGCGGCGTGGCGTCCGGGCGGGACGACCGTACATGCAGGAAGTGGATGTCCTGGCCGTCGATCTCGGTCAGAAATTGTGGGTACGCGTTCAGCCGCGCCTCGAATGCCCGCCAGTCGAATTCCGTGCGCCAGTAGTCGGCCAGCGCGCGCACTCGCGCGTTCGTCATGCCGTACGAGCCGTCGGTGCCGGCCAGTTCGTTCGGCCACAACGTGCGGTCGAGCCGGGTCTGCAGGTCATCAAGGGCGGTCTGCGGAATCTCGACACGGTATGGCCGGATCTCCGCTGGAGCCCCGCCGGTCGTGCTTGAGATGCGACGGGTGGCGGACTGCCCGTGGGAAGTGGTCGACATGTGTGCTCCTTGATTCGGACCGGAATGCTTCGTTCCGTTTCACTTTAGCAGAGCGGAACGGTCCGTTCCAGTGATACGGTGAACTCATGCCGAAGAAGTTGGCCGCGCCGCGGTCGCCAACTGCCAGGCCGCCCGCTGGCCCCCCGACAAAGGCCCAGCCACCAGGGGCCCAGTCGCCGGCAGCCCAGTCGCCGGCGGCCCATTCACCGGCGGCCCAGTCATCAACGGGGCCGCCCTCAGCGGGCCTGCCCGGCCGGCGCGGCCAAGCGGTGCGTAACGATGCCGTGATCCTCGACGCGGCCCGCGACGTTTTTCTCGCCGATCCGAAGGCGCCCGTCGCCGCGGTCGCCGACCGTGCCGGTGTCGGCATCAGTGCTCTCTATCGGCGGTACGCGAGTAAGGACGATCTGCTCCGCACGCTGTGCCATGACGGGCTGCGGCGGTTCATCGCGGAAGCCGAGTCGGCGAGCGCCGTTGATGACGACTGGGATGCGCTGCGCGAGTTCCTGGAAGCGATCGTGGACGCCGACGTGCATTCGCTGACCGTCCACCTGGCCGGCACGTTTACCCCGACGGCCGAGATGGGCCGAGATGCGCAGCGCGCAAATGTCATGGTCGAGCAACTCTTCGACCGGGCACACCGCGCCGGACGGCTCCGCGACGACGCCGTCGTGACGGACATCGGTCTGCTGCTCGAAGGCTGCGCCGCGATTCGGGTGCCGGATCCGTTGCGTACCAAGCAATTGCGCCGTCGCTATCTGGCTCAGCACCTGGACGGGTTGAGCCGCCGCGATGCGGCCGCCTTACCGGGACCGCCGCCAGCGGCCGGCGAACTCAACTGGCGGTGGCAGCGGTAGCGGGCCTGCCGGCGTCGTGCCGTCGCCGCCGAGGTCAGCTGTCGGTGGCGTCGTTGCGAGCCCGGATCTGCCGCTGCAACTCATGGTCGCCACGGGGAACCGGTTCGATGAAGACGGTCTCCACGTCGGGGAAGCGCTCGGCGAGCACATGATGGAACCGTACGCAGGACCGCTCGGCTTCGGTCGCACTGAGCGAATCGACGAAATCGACGCGCGCGCAGACTAGGAGCTTTCCCGTACCGATCATCATCGTCAGGACGTCGACCACGCTCAGCACCTCTGGTTGAGCCTCGAGACTGTCGCTGATCGCCTTGACGAGCTTCGGGTTAGCCTGCTTGCCGATCAGCAGACCGACATTCGTACGCGCCAACTCGAAGGCGACCACCATCAACAGGACGGCGATGGCCAGTGCGGCGATCCCGTCCCAGGCTGCGTTGCCCGTGACCTGGCGGAGGACGAGACCGGCGGCGGCGAAGACCAGTCCGACGAGCGCGGCTGAGTCCTCCATCACCACGGATTTCACGGTCGGGTCATCCGGTTCGAGAACGTACTGTCCGACGCTGACGTCGGTGCGGCGCGACTCGCGTCGCAGTCGGCCGGTCGCCTGCCGAAGCGACGTGGCTTCGACGATCGCCGACAGGCCGAGCACAACGTAGCCGATGATCGGTGATTCGGCCCCGTGCTCACCACCGACGATCGTCGAAACCCCCTGGTATACGGAGAATCCTGCGCCGAGGGTGAAGATGGTCAACGCGGCCAGCAGCGACCAGAAATAGCGCTCCTTGCCATAGCCGAATGGGTGCCGGCGGTCCGGCGGCTTATCCGACCGACGCAGTGCGGTCACGAGAAACAGTTCGGTCGTGCAGTCGCCGACGGAGTGGGCCGCTTCGGCCAGTAGACCGGCCGAGGCGGACAGGACACCGGCGATTGCCTTGATCGCCGCAACCGCGAGGTTGACGAGCAGCGCGATGACGATCGTCTTCATGCTGTCGTCGCCGTCGCGGTGGTCGTCTCCGCCGCCCTCCCGTTGCGACACCCCGCCTCCTCCGATCAACTGGGCCGGTGAGCCAACGGCACCAGCCGGCGGAATGCTCCCGCACGTGCTCATGCCCATGCGCCATCGGCGCAAACCGCGTGCGCGTCGAGTCGCGCGTCACCATCGCCGCGATTTGCTGTGTTCCTCTCAGTTTGGTCCACCGACACCCGGGTACGTGGTCGATGTCGTGGAGTCGCGGATGAAGGAGGCGACCATGCCGCAGCAAGCGTGGAGCGACAAGCGCGAGCGCCAGTACGAGGACATCAAGGCGAGCGTGAAGAAGCGTGGTCAGTCGGCCGGCACCGCGCAACGGATCGCCGCCGCGACCGTCAACAAGGAACGCGCCCGTTCGGGCGAGGCCAAGACGTCGAGCCGGCTGTCCAAGACAGATATGTCGTCGAGCCGCCGAGGCGGCCTTCGGTCGCACTCCGGTGCCGCCGGCCGGACGCGCGATCAGCTCTACGCCGAAGCGCGGCGCCGAAACATCAAGGGCCGCTCGACGATGACGAAGGCACAGCTCCAGCACGCGCTCGCCGGCAAGTAAACGCCACCCGCTGGTACGCGGCACGCGTCGCCGACCGTCTACCTGCG
>DASQPR010000133.1:0-4776 GCA_035643815.1 Micromonosporaceae bacterium
CATGGTCGTGATCGAGGCGCTCGCCCGCGGGCTCCCGGTCATCGCGACGGCGGTCGGCGGGCTACCCGAAGCTCTCGGCCACGGAGCCGATGGTCAACGACCGGGTCTGCTGGTGCCGCCGGGTGATGCGGGCGCGCTCGCCGCCGCGTTACGCGACTGGCTCAGCGACGCCGATCTCCGCGACCGGCTCCGTCGGCGGGCCCTGGACCGACGATCTGCGTTGACCGGCTGGTCAACGACCGCGCGCCGCGTATCGATCATCCTGACCGGGGTGGCGGCATGAACGGGGCGGCGGTATGACCGGGGTGGCGGCATGACGGACACGAGCGTCCGGGTCAGCCCGGAGTGGCTGGCGCTGCGCGAGCCGGCCGACGCGGCGGCCCGGTCGAACGAGCTGGTCGAGATGGTTGCGCAAGCCGCTCCACCGGTCGAACGAATGATCGTCCATGATCTCGCCTGCGGCACCGGGTCGATGTCCCGCTGGCTCGGACCCAGATTGGCCGGTCCACAGCATTGGATCCTCTACGACTGGGACCCCGGCCTGCTCCAGTGCGCCGCCGAGGCCATGCCCGACACGGCCGCGGACGGTGCCGTGATCACGTTCGAGACCCGGACGCGGGACATCACCCGGCTCGACACCGCCGATCTGGCCGGCGCGTCCTTAATCACGGCATCGGCGGTGCTGGACATGCTGACCGCCGACGAGGTCCGGCGAGTCGTGGGCGCATGTGCCGGCGCGATCTGCCCCACGCTGCTGACGCTGTCCGTCGTCGGCCGGGTCGACTTCACGCCGGCCGAGCCGCTCGATGAACGCATCGCCGCGGCCTTCAACGACCATCAACGGCGTACCGTCGGCGGCCGTAGTCTGCTCGGTCCGGACGCGGCGGGCTTCGCCGCCGGCGAATTCATTCGACGCGGCGTCGACGTGCTCGTCCGGCCGAGCCCGTGGCGGCTCGGTCCGGCCGAGGCGACGCTCGCGGCCGAGTGGTTCGCCGGCTGGCTGGACGCCGCGTGCGAGCAACAGCCCGAGTTGAGCGACGCGACGAGCGATTACCGCCAGCGCCGTAGTGTGGCGGCCGCGGCCGGCCGGCTCGGCGTCACGGTCGGTCACCATGACCTTCTGGTACGGCCCCGATGACAGCCTGTGTAGCGGATGAACCGCGGGCACCGTGCGTCACGTATGCCTGTTCGGGGAGCGGGTTTGGCCAGGGGCCCGAATGGGCAGCGCCTCGACGGCACCATCGAGGAGGTCGGGCGCCGAGATGAGTCGGACGTTGTGGGCTTGGGCGTCGGATCCCGCACTGCATCCGGAACGGGTGGAGTCAATCTGGTGGCGTGCACGGGCCACCGCCGAGCCGAAGGGCGCGACGCGTGGGTGACCGTCCGTACACCCTGCTCTCGTGCAGCGTGTCGATCGACGGCTACATCGCCGGGGCGGCGTCGCGCCTCCTGCTCTCGAACGACGCCGACTTCGACCGGGTCGACGCCGTGCGCGCCTCCTGCGATGCGATCCTCGTCGGCGCCGCGACCGTGCGGAACGACAACCCGCGGCTGCTGGTGCGTTCCCAGGCACGGCAGGACGCGCGCGTCGCTCAGGGTCTTCCGCCGTCACCGATCAAAGTGACGGTGACCCGACGGGCCCGACTGGACTCGTGCGCCAACTTCTTTGCCACCGGCGACGCCGAGAAACTCGTCTACTGCGCGAGCGACATTGTGTCGGAGGCCCGCGACCGACTCGGTGCCGTTGCCACCGTCGTCGACGGCGGCGAGCCCGTTGACATGTGCCGCATCAGCGAAGATCTGTTCGACCGTGGCGTACACCGACTGATGGTCGAGGGCGGCGGCACCGTGCACACGCAGTTCCTGACCGCAGACCTCGCCGACGAGTTGCACCTCGTCGTCGCGCCATTCTTCGTGGGTGACTCGCGGGCGCCGCGGTTTGTCAGCGACGGCCGCTTCCCCTGGAATCCGGACCGGAGGGCAACGCTCGCCGAGGTCCGCCAGATCGGTGACGTGGTGCTGCTGCGTTACGCCCTCTCGTCGCGATTCTGCGCGGATTGAGTCCAGGAGGCCAGATTGCCGGGAACACTGCCCGTGGCGAAGATCCGTACCCAGGTGCTGGTGCCGCTGCGTTTCCTCGACGGATTCACGACGACCGCACGCGTGTTCACTTTTGACGGTCTGGTGGACAACCGCGAACATCTCGCGATCGGACTCGGCGACTGCGCTTCTGCGTTTCCGGCGATCGAACCCCAGGCGCGGGTGCCACTCGTGCGGCCGCACAGTGAGTGCCTGACGGGCGACGTGTTCGGCAGCCAGCGATGCGACTGCGGTCCGCAGATGCGCGAAGCGGTCGAGCGCATCGCCGACGTTGGCGGGTTCCTGCTCTATCTGCGACAGGAAGGCCGCGGCATCGGGCTCTACGCGAAACTCGATGCGTACGCGCTGCAGGATGCGGGCCTCGACACGTACGAGGCCAATCTTGCGCTCGGCCACGGCGAGGACGAGCGGGACTACACGGTGGCGGCCCAGATGCTGCATGCGCTGGGACAGCGGCGGGTCGCCGTGCTGAGCAACAACCCCGACAAGGCCGCTCAACTCACCCGACTCGGCGTGACCGTGATCGAAACGCTTCCCACACACGTCCACCTGTCGCCGTCGAACGCCAGCTACCTCGCCACCAAGGCCAAGCGTGGCGCCCACACGATCGACGTACCGCTCGTCAGTGAACCGTCCGCCTGACCGCGCGGACCGGGCTACTCGCGACCGAAGAACTCGATGAGTACGGGCGCCAATGCGTCCGGATCGACATCGTGGGTCTGCCCGTCGAGGCCACGGAGTGTCGCCGACGGCATCGCCTTGGCCAGCGTCTGCGCGGTATCGGCCATGAACGGCGGGCTCGCTTCGCCGTAGAGGACAAGCGTCGGCTTGTATATGCCGGCGGCGCGACCGATCGGGACCCTAAAGTCGCCGTTCATCGCTCCGATGTGGTCGTACGCGAGCGTTGGTGCGATCGACTCGGCGACCGGCCAGAACGGAGAGTGCCGCATACCGTCGATCTGCTCGGGCGGCATGCCGACCTGAGTCATGAACGCCGCGACCGCGTCGCCTCGCCGACCGTCGGCCAGCGCATCGGTGAGCGCCGCCAGATACCCCTGCCATCCGGGCTGCGCCGACGGATCGTCGTTGTAGGGCGCGTCGTAGAGGGCGAGGCCGGCAACGTTCTCGCCCAGCCTCGCGGCGGCCTCAAGGGCCAGGCACGCACCGGACGAGTGCCCGTACAGGCGCACGGGAGCACCGGCGACCGCGATGATCGCCATGAGATCGTCGATTTCCCGCTCCAACGCGTACGGAAGGGTGTCACCGCTGTCGCCGCGGCCGCGCCGGTCGTACACGTACACGCTGAAGGTCGTGGCCAGACGCTCCGCGAGGCGCGGTTTGGACCCGGACCACCGCGTCGTGAGCGCGCCGTCCACGATGATCAGCGGTCGTCCGTCGCCGCTGCGGTCATACGCGATTGTGGTGCCATCGGCCGAATCCACCGTTGTCATGTCGAACTCCCATCGGTCAGCCGCGCCAGGTACGCGGCGAACTTGTCAAGGGACGTACGGAAGCCTGCCTGCGCCTCCGGCGCCCGGAACGCCTCGGGGACATTGGCCTGATGGATGCGCACCTCAGTGCGACCATCACCCAGATCGAGGAGGGTCGACGTCGTCAGCACACCGGTGCCGCGCTCGCGCCACACGAGTCGTGATGGCGCCACGACCTCCACGAAGACCGCGCGCGTCGGGTACCGGCTCCCGTCGCTGTCGTTGACCATCACGGTCTCGAACACGCCGCCCGGCCGGGCGTCGATCGTGATCGTCGCCAGAGGCGTCGACACACCCGTAGGTCCCCAGAAGTGCGTCAGGTGGTCGGGTTCGGTCAGGCACCGGAAGACGAGGTCGCGCGGTGCATCGAACACGCGCGTATACGTGAGTTCGTTCACGTCAGCCATGCGTCGCACCCTCCGGGTTCGTCGATTCGCCGGTCATCGGTTCGCCTGGCGCCCGGTCGTCAGCAACCGGATCGGCAGCGATCGGGTCCGCGGCGATCGGGCCCGATCGTTGGATATCGCGTAGGTGGGCGTCGAGTTTGTCGAAGCGCTGTGACCACAGCCGCCGGTTCGCCTCGATCCAGCCGACCGCCTCGTCCAGCGCCGCCCACTCGAGATGGCACGGCCGGAACTGGGCCTGCCGGCTGCGCGAGATCAGCCCCGAGCGCTCCAGCACCTTGAGGTGCTTGGAGAACCCGGGCAGCGTGAGCCCGGATGGCTTGGCCAGCTCGGTCACCGTTGCATCGCCACGGGTCAGTCGGGCGACGATCGCGCGCCGAGTGGGATCGGCCAGCGCCGTGAACGTGGCGTCGAGCTGAGCGTCGGTCAATGCCATACGCTTATTTCACCTCAGAGCTAATTAGCTGTCAAGCTAAATATGGTACGCCCCGAGCCGTCTCGTGATCACCTCGAACTGTTCAGACCGCCACCGCGTCGTCATAGATATGGGCGTCACACACCCGAGACCGTGCGGCTGGCGACGATGTGAGACCCAACCGTGCGGCCGCTGGAAACCGCATGCCGGAGTTGCCGAATCGCATCGCGACGACGAATAGGCACAGTCATGATCAGCGAGGACAACCTCGCGGGACGTCCATTGACTGGGGGCCCGCGACCGCGACGCCTTCCGTTCGGCGGGCCGCCCACGATCGCGCCCGCACCTGGTGCCGCTCATCACGCCG
>DASQPR010000134.1:0-5578 GCA_035643815.1 Micromonosporaceae bacterium
GTCCGCCGACTTGTCGTGACCCGGCGGTACGTCGACGCAGGGGTGGAGCTGACCGCCGCGTACCGGTCGGGTCCGGGTGGGACCGGCCCGGCCGCGTTAATCGACGCGCAGCGTGTCATCGAGATGATCATCGCGTGGCAGGCTGCCCACGACGGTGCCGGTCGCGAGCGCGGAGCGTTGGGACGGGCCGAGGCCCAACGCATGGTGGACACTGTCGGCCCTACCCATCCACGAGCCTCGGCGGAACACTTCGCGGTCCTCGACGACGGGCGCGCCGTGAGGGCCGTGCTGACGCTAGCCGCTCGCAGGATTCTGAGCTGTGATCTGGAGGGATAGTCGAGCGGCGTGGCTCTCCGTGATATGGCAAGCGCCTGAATCATGGCGAATTAGCCGGGTACGTTACCCGGTATGGAGCTGTCTTTCCTTCGCGGCCTCTACGACACGCCCGGTCCCTGGGCCTCGGTTTACCTTGATGCCACGCACAACACCGAGGACGCCCGAGCGACGCTCAAGATCCGTTGGAAGGACCTTCGGGAGTCGCTCCACGACCAAGGCATCGACAAGCCCAACCTGCGGGCGTTGGAAACTGAACTCATCGACGATCGGACGTTGCGCGCTCTGGACACCACCGAGGTGGAGGTGACTCCGCACCCCGGCCGGCACGGTCTGGCGTTGTTCGCCGCCGCGGGCGAGGTCCGCCACGCCGAGATGTTGAGCGACCCGCCGTCGTCCGATAGCGCACAGTTCGAACCGCTCCCGCATCTGACGCCGCTGCTGATCGACCGAGGCGAGCACATCCGGTGGTTGCGCGTCATCGTCGACCGAGTCGGCGCGGACGTCCAGGATCCCGCTCACGAGATCATCAAGGCCGAGGGCAGCCGCAGCTATCCAATCCGTAAGCCGAACCGGGGCGGCTGGTCCCAGGATCACCTGCAGCGTGCCGCCGAGAACACCTGGCAGCACAACGCGAAGGAGGTCGCGCGGCAGGTCGACAAGCATGCCGTATCGATCGGCGCCGAGATGATCATTGTCGCCGGAGACGTCCGGGCCACCCAGCTTCTCGTCGATCAGCTGCCCGAACGATGGCGTGACAGCGTGATTCAGACCGAGGCCGGCTCACGTGCGCGCGGTGCGGACCTGAGTGCGGTCGAGGAGGTAAGCCGACAGGCCATCGCCGAGTACGTCGCGCGCCGGAAGTCCGGTGTGATCGACCGGTTCCGGCAGGGCGGCGGCGAGAGCGCGGCACTCGGACAGCGGGCCGCCGTCGCCGCCTTCGACCGGCATCAGGTCGACACCCTGCTGCTGGACCCGGATGACATCGCCAAGACCGAGCTGTGGGTCGGATCCGACCCGTCGCAGCTGGCCACCAGCGAGGAAGAGCTGGAGCAGCTGCCGAGCGGGCAGTCGCAGCGGGTGCATGCCGAGGACGCATTGATACGCGCGGCCGCGTATACCGATGCCGCACTCGTCCTGGTTTCGCCGGACGACGTGCATCTCGACGGCGGCGTCGGTGCCGTTCTGCGCTACGTCGATTCGTCAACGGTCCGCGCCTAGACCGGTCGGCACGTGGCATGCCGCGGGATCGCGATGAGCCGCCGGGTTACCAATTCGATGCTTGCCGATCTCTTTCGGCCGCATCGAGAATGTGTCATGACTCACACGGGGGTTCATCGCTGGCGGCTGCCCGCGATATTGGGCGCGGTCCTGTTGATCGCGGCCGGATGTACAGGATCGGGCGCACTACATCGCGCCGCCTCGGCGGCCACGGCGAGCGCGTCGACCGCGTCGACCGCGTCGACCGCGGCTTCAGGCGGCGCGGCGGACGCGCCCTGCACGTACAAACTGATCACGCACGACCTGCCGACGTGGGCGCGCGCCGGATTCCAGGGTCCGCCATTCAACACGGTCCCGTACGTGACAAGCAGTGGTGGCGACATCGTCGCCGTGCTGTTCGGCTCGATGCTCGCGCCACCGCCGTCGGCCACCGAAGGCCAGAACAAGGTCCTGTGGGTCCCGAAGGATCCGTCGGCTGGCGCCTTGACGGTCGACGCACACCTCGTCGGCACATCCGAGAATGTTGACATCGGTGACATCTCGTTCGGTCCGTCGTACGTCGATGTGCCCAAGCCCGGGTGTTGGCGCCTGACGCTGCACTGGATCGGCCCGACGGAAACGGTCGACATCGTGTACGGAGCACGATGACGTTGATGATGGCCGGGTAGCGGACGGCCCGGGTTACCGTTGCGCCAACGGACGGCCGAGCTACGGGCATCAAGGGGTGGGAGTGCTACGCGTTCACTTCACGCACGATGATCTCGTCCGGGTTCGGGTTGTCCCGACGTATGGTCCGCTTGTCGAGGCGATGTTCGGCTTCAGAGCGCTGCGGGTCGGACAGCTTGGCGCCGTACCGGAAGTGTGGCGGCGACGGGTCATGCACAGCCAGCCCCACTGGGCCTCGCCGCTGAGTGAGGTGATGGGTCCCGAGTCGGCGCTCGACATCTTCACGCTTATCGGCCGGACGGCTACGGCGGCCGAGGGCCTCGAGTCGGTCATCGCGATGAGCCGCCAGCGGTTGGGAACCGAGATCGAGGCCACGGTGGACTGGCGCAAGCGGCGCCGGCTCGACGCGAAACGGTGGCCAACCCCCTGGGTCAACTTGCTGGCCGCAGACGCCGCACCTGGGCGGATCCTCGCCCCTTTGATCGACGCGTGCCACCGCGCGGTCGTGGCGCCGTACTGGGGCCACATCCGTTGCCATCTGGCTCTTGAGGCCGCCGCACGCGCGCAGGCAATTGCGACAACCGGCATCGAGGGGCTCTTCCGTTCGTTACACCCGACGGTGCGCTGGCAAAGCCCTGCGCTCGAGCTGCTATCGCATCCAGGTCCTCCGGTGGACGTACACCTGCACGGCCGCGGCATTGAGTTGGTTCCCATCGTCTTCCTGAGCACCGTCGAAGGGCCGTTCTGGAACGTCGACGACCCGAGTGCGCCCGCGGTGTTGTTCTATCCGGCCGTACTGTGTCCCTCCGACGGCGCGAAGATCTTTACGACGCCCGCCGGGTCAGCGGCGATGATGGACAACGGCGATGGTGGGCCGCTGGCCGAGCTGATGGGCCGGACACGTGCGGCTGCCCTCGCCGCTGTCGCGGACGGCTGTACGACGAGCGCGCTCGCCCGCCGCGTCGGCATCTCGAACGCGGGAGCGAGCCAACACACCAGCGCGCTTCGCAGGTCCGGTCTGATCACCACCGTTCGCAACGGCTCCTCGGTCGTGCATAACCTCACGCCGCTCGGCCGATCCTTGCTCGCCGGATCCGACCTGGAGCCGCGCGGTCCTAGCTAAGACCGTGAATGTCCATTATGGATCTCGGCGTTGACTGCTGGCGCTGGCACCACCTTTTCAGCGTCGGCTTAACAGTGTGGTGTCGCCAATCGGTCCAACTTAGAGTCGTCGCTCATGACCGAATTAGATGAGCAGGGCCGACCACGACCACCGGTCGCGGCCGACGAAGCCGCTACCTTGTTGGGATTCCTGGACTACGAACGGACGACCTTGGCGTGGAAATGCTCCGAGCTGGACGCGGTCGGACTTAAGACGACGCTTGGCCCGTCTTCGATTACCCTCGGCGGGATGCTCCGGCACCTGGCTCGCGTCGAGGACTACTGGTTCTCGTACGCGCTCCACGGGCGGGACACGGCCGCGCCGTGGAACACCGTGGACTGGAAGGCCGACCCGGACTGGGATTGGGAATCGGCCACCGAGCACTCGCCCGAGCAACTCTTCGCATTTTGGCGGAACGCCACCGAACGCTCCCGCGGTTTGGTCGCGGAGGCGCTGACCGATGGCGACCTGGGGCAACGAGCCCGGCGTACGTGGCCCGACGGCAAGCCGCCGAGCTTACGTTGGATCATCGTCACGGTGATCGACGAGTATGCACGGCACAACGGGCACGCCGACCTCATCCGCGAGTCGGTGGACGGACTTACCGGGCAATAAGCCCGTGGCGGGCGCGGCGAGCCGAGATCACCGGGTCATGCGTTGGACTTCGCCTCGATCGCGTCGAGGTCTCGTACGGCATAGCGGTGGTGCTCCCACTCCTCGTCGAGGATCACGTGTAGGCACGGGATGACGGTCTCCTGGTGATCGGGGGCGTGGGGATTCCTGCGCGTCGCCGCCAGCACGTCCGGCGTGACTGTTGCGAGGAAGTCGCGCACCATGGCGACGCGACCCGCCCGGACCTCGAGCACCTCGGCGTACGTTGGTGTGAGCGTCGCAAAGGTCGACGTGTCGAAGCCATCGTTCTTGGTGCCGGTGTCCAGTTGACCGATGGGGTGGAATGGCTGCTCGATCTCCAGGATCGCCCGGCCCAACCACATATCCGTGGCCAGGACCAGGTGCCGCAGCGTCTGCGCGAATGACCACTCGCCGCCCACCGAAATGTCGACCGTGCCCGCCGGCATAGCCGCGACGCGCTCGAGCGTGGCCGCCCATGTTCGCTCGAGCGTGGCCCAGGCCGCGCGCAGGCCATCCGGATCGCCGGCGTGCCGGTCGGCGCGGCCGGGAAAGCGGCGGTTGAGTTCGGCCTCGACGAATGGGATCACGTCGACGCCGTTGACGCGCAAGAAGCTCTCGCCTTCGAAGAGCCACGGTGCGTCGATGTCCGCTCGCGAGACGTCGACGGCGCGCATGACCACGCCGGAAAGGTCAGCCCCGACGAACCGTGCGTTACGCAGGTCGGCGCCGATGAACTCGGCTCCCTTGAGTTCGTCGGAGCGGGTGAAGGTTGCCATGACTTCTCCTTGTCGAGCGGCTTCTATCCAGAGATCGAGCGAGGCTGAAGATGCGCACACCCTAGCCACACCCGCCGACGCCGAGCGTCGCCACGGCTGTCGCGGTGACCGACGACGGCGCGCGCCACCGCACAGCCGGGTTGCGGCGACGGGCCGCGACCCTTGCGCGACGGTCTCGTCCCGTATGCAGCACCCAGGCCGGACCGTGACGGAGCCTAATTAGGTGATTTCATGTCGAGAAGCGATGACCGGCTCCGCTCACCAGGTGACGGGCCACGACAGGCGTAGGCCCACGACATCAGGAGATCACCATGCCGAAGTACCTACTCCTTAAGCACTACCGCGGGGGCCCGGAGCCGCACCGTCCGGTGCCCCCGATGGACCAGTGGGCCCCCGAGGACGTGGATGCGCACATGGCCTTCCTCAAGCACGTCGGCGAGCTGCTCGAGGAGAACGGCGAGTACGTCGACGCACAGGCGCTCACGCCGGAGCGCACCTGGGTGCGCTATGGGGGTCCGGACGCCGCGCCAGTCATGACCGACGGTCCGCTGCCCGAGACCAGCGATCTCGTGGCCGGTTGGTACATGATCGACGTCGAGTCGCACGAGCGCGCGGTCGAGCTCGCGGCCTACGTCTCCTCCGAGCCCGGCCCGGGCGGGGAGCCGCTGTACGAGTGGATCGACGTCCGGGAGGTCATGTCCGACGAACCGTCGGACTCCTGACGAGGTGACGGACGACCCGACGCACCCGGTGGACGAAGGCGCCCTGCGCGCCCTCGTCCCCCGGG
>DASQPR010000135.1:0-2105 GCA_035643815.1 Micromonosporaceae bacterium
ATTGTTTCGAAGTCCCATCCAGCCGTGGCGTAACGCCCGGACACCGTTCCGAGCGTCGTTGTGTCACCGTCCGCACCGCAGTGGCCGGCGCTTAACATGTACGGCCGATGCGCGTGGGCATCCTCGACTGCAAAGCCGGAGGTGCAGGCATCCACCCGGCCGGATGTGTTGGCCGTGTAGCCGTCGCCGGCGAAGAGCGGTCGCGTGTCGGCGTCGCGGCCCTTCTGTTCCGTCGGGTAGGGCCGGGCGACGGGAGACACGGATATCTGACCGCTGCCGTACCGGGCGTTCAGTGTCGCGGTCGCGGTCGCGATCGCGGTGGCGGAGTGCGTTGTGCCGTCGTCGCCGGCCGGCGGTGCCAAGGTGACGGAGACCGTGTCACTGTGTACATCCGGCGCCCAGACGACCATGTTGACGCCGGACGCGGCGATGTCGGCCACGTCACGGGCCATCCGCTCGGTCAATGCCTCGAGTGTGGCGAAGCTGCGTGCAACCGGACGCTCGGCAATCCGATACGCGGCCATTCCGTCGATCGCGCGGATCGCGGAGATGAACGCCGGGTCGTGGACGGTACGGTAGATCGAGATCACATGCGGTGCAGTGATCTTGGCGGCCAGGTACGTGTGCGGAAACTCGACCAACCCGATTGTGTTAGTCGCGTCGATGATGGCTGGGGCCGGCGGCGCGGCGTCCGCGATGGGCTTGGCCATCGAGTATTCGCCGGCAACGACGCCGAGCATAGTTGCAATCGCGAATCCCGCAGCGACGCGGACACGTCCCGGACGGTCGGCCGCTGTGCGGCTCAAAGTCGCGGTGCCGTGGCGCAGGGGATCGCGGTCGACGTCCAGACCGCTTGCCGCCGGGTCAGGAGCCCTCCACGCGTTCGACGATGTGGCGCGAGTGGGCCTGGGTTTCGCGATAGTGGACGGGTGGCCGTGTGCCGCCCACCGCGACGGGGCCGGCATACGAGCAATGGGTCGCAACGCTCGCGGCGACGGGTGCGACGGGATGCGTTGTGACGGCCGAGCGGGGGCGGGCCGGTGATGGACACGTGGAAGCGGCGTAAACATTGGTGCTGGTGGTCTCCCTGAGTCGGTGCGGCGGTGAATTTCCGCTGCTTGGCTTTCAGGACGCCACCTTTGGGTTGTGAGTCGGCTGCAGCCGGGTTGCGGCCAAAGAGGTGATCGCCGTTTGGTAGCTGAAGCACCTACAACGCCGGTATGCGCATTGGCGTGCTGGGGCTGTGGTCGACGCCGCCGTCTGCACCGAGCGTGCCCGCCCGCGCCGCGCGGCCGATCGCGACGAACCGGATGAGGCGGACCGGCTGCTGAGGCGTTCGAACTCCGGCTGGAGCACCGTACGGCGATGTCAGATGCCTTGCTGTTCGGGCGGAGCACCCATTACCCAACGCTGCAGTCACTCGCGTCGGGCAACCGGTTTATCAAAACTCGCCGGCACGGCAGTCGCAGGCACCAGGAGGTCCGGTCGATCGGTCGCACGACTTTGACCATCGACAGGCGAGCGATGCCGTTCGCGCGTGAAGCGCGTGAAGCGTAGGCACCACGGTCGTCCGCACTTCATCGCGGGTTGGGGCGACCGGCGCGTCCCGATGGAGACGACGCGATCGCGCCGGCCGCCCATTCGAGGGCAGTTGCTCGTACCCGTCGCAACCCGCTGGATAGGCCACGGGCACTCGCCCTCACCATCCGACGCGTGCGGCTCGGATCAGGACTGCGAGCCAAGCCCGCGTCGGCCGACAGAGTTGGCCAGTGCTCGGGACCGTCGGTCGATGACATTGCGCGGCCGATGTGGCGAGAATGCGGGCTCATGATCGGTCGGGCGAAGCTTGGGCCCGCGCCACCACGCCGGACGCTGACGATGGAGGAATCGGCCGTGTGGCCGTACCTTGCCATGGATCTTCCGTGGCTGACGACACGGTTCGGTAGGTGTTTGCCCAGTGCGATCATCCATAGCGCGAGTCGTCGATGACCTCGAGCGGCGCGTGATGAGGCTACAGGGTGAGCGGCTGTGCGGCGGATGCCTCGAGACCGCGGGCGGCTGCGTGGCGACACACCGCGCACGACTGGCTTCGGC
Source organism: Micromonosporaceae bacterium (assembly GCA_035643815.1). Classification (GTDB taxonomy): domain Bacteria; phylum Actinomycetota; class Actinomycetes; order Mycobacteriales; family Micromonosporaceae; genus DASQPR01. Next base: position 2,095 of record DASQPR010000135.1, read on the forward strand.
GCCAGGTCAGC
>DASQPR010000136.1:0-2323 GCA_035643815.1 Micromonosporaceae bacterium
CGAGGTTGACGCCGACGGCGGCGATGTCAGGCACCCGCACTCCCGACCGCGTATTCCCGCACCGCCGGCATCCCGCTGCCGCCGTCCGCCGTCGCCCGTACCGCGAGAATCTGGTCCACGCCCATCCGGCCCTCGGCGAACGTCAGTACGCCGCCGACGAGGTAGAGCCGCCACACTCGGGCGGTCGGCTCGCCGACGATCGCCACGATCTCGGCCCAGCGCCGTTCCAGCGTCGCCAGCCAGAACGCAACGGTCCGGACGTAGTGCTCGCGCATCGCGTGTACGTCACGCACCTCGAGGCCGGCCCTCTCCAGCAGCGCCACGGTTTCGCCGACCGGCCGCATGTGCATGTCCGGTGCGACGTATGACTCGATGAACGCTCCCCCCGTATGCCCGTTGTCGCGCGCCAGCCCATTCTCGCCAACGTGCCGCCGAAGCCGGCGAAGTCCGTCGGCGACGTCGCCCTCGACGTCGATCTCGCCGGCGACGTACGCCTGAGCCAGCCCGAGTTCGTTCGGAATCCACAACACGCGTCGCAGGGCAGGCTTGTCGTGGATCACGAGTACCGGCGCATCCTCGGGCCCGACCTCCGAGCCGTCCCAGGCCCGTAGACGCACGGGCAGTTGCACGCCGATGACGGCGGTCACGAGGATCGCCAAACGTGCTGCGATGCTCGTATCGGTCGGTGCGGCCACCATGACCATCACTGCCACCTTCCCAGTAGGAACGAGTTGAGTCCGTGCTGTCCCGACCACCGATGCGTTCATCCGGCGCGGGCCAAGGCGAGCTGGCACACGTCCAGGTATCCGGTGTGGAAACCCGCCTCCGAGTAGGCGAGATAGAGCCGCCACGTGCGGCGGAACGTCTCATCGAAGCCGAGCCGGCCTACCTCGGCGGCGCGTTCGGCGAAACGTTCCCGCCACAGGCGCAGCGTCTGGGCGTAGTGCTGGCCGAAATCGAGGCGCTCGGCCACGTGCAGCGACGTGTGTCTGGCCACGTGCGCTTCGATGGCACGTACGGACGGGATCAGGCCGCCAGGGAACACGTACTTGTGCATCCACGTGTACGAGTGCCGAGCGGCGACCATCCGGTCGTGGCGCATGGTGATCGCCTGCAAACCGATGCGTCCGCCGTTGGCGAGTAAGCGATCCAGCGTCCGGAAGTAGGTCGGCCAATACTTCTCGCCGACCGCTTCGATCATCTCGACGCTCAGCACGGCGTCGTAGCCCGCCTCGCCCCGCTCGATTTCACGGTAGTCGCACAGCCGCACGTCGATGCGATCGGCCACGCCGGCGGCCGCGGCCCGCTCGCGCGCGAGTGCCGCCTGCTGCTCCGAGACCGTCACCGTGTGCACGTGGGCTCCGCGCTCAGCGGCGCGGATGGCCAGCTCGCCCCAGCCCGTACCGATCTCGAGGACGCGCGACCCGGTGCGTACGCCCGCGAGGTCCAGCAGTCGATCCACCTTGCGATGTTGCGCCTCGGTGAGATCGGCGAGCAGCGGGCGACCCGGATCGCCGGCGACCATCGCGGGGCCGGCCGGCGCCGTTCCGGCCGCCGTGAACAACGCCGACGAGTAAAGCATCGACGGGTCGAGGAACAACGCGAACAGCTCGTTGGACAGGTCGTAGTGGCGGCGGACGTTTCGGCGCGAACCCGCGACCGTGTTGTCGTCACTACGCGGGAAGCGCGGCCCGTGTACGTGACGAAGCCAGTGGAAACCTTGCGGGACAATCGTCTCCACGCCGTCGGCGAATGCGGAGATCAGGCCGACGAGGTCCGCGCAGTCCCAGTCGCCGGCCTGGTAGGCCTCGCCGAATCCGATGAGGCCGCCGGCAGCCACGCGCCGGTAGAACGCGTCCGGCCGATGGAGGACGAGGACGGGCTCGCCATCGACATCGGTGCGACCACACGGCATCCGGCCGCCGTCGGGCAGCTGGATCTGGATCGGCAGACGCCGGGTCACGCGGCCGATGACGGCTCGGGCCAGGCGGGCACGCCCCAACGATTGGGGAACCCGGGCGACGTCCGGCCAGCGCTCGGCATCGACGCCGGTCGAGTGCATCGCGCCGCCGGATGCGGGCGTCGAACGCACGACATGTTCGCTCACCGCACGCGCTCCTGGGGCTGGTGGATCGGGCGCGGCACGACGGGAAGACCGCGAAGGTAGAGGCGGATGCCGTGCCATCGGATCTGCAGGCTCACCACCGCGGTCACCCACGGATACCGTAGGGCGGCAAGCAGGATCGTGGCGGGCGTTGCCGGGCTCCGGTGTCCCGTCAGGGTCGCGACGAACCGGGCGCCGCCGGACGGGGTCAATTCGATC